>JAZSQT010000004.1:0-4636 GCA_045538075.1 Mucispirillaceae bacterium | reverse complement strand
AAGAAAAATTTTCTAATTATATTTTTTATTTTATTATTTATTCCTAAATTATCTTTTTCAAAAGAAGTAATTTATGTTTATGCTGCTTCATCTTTGAGTAATGTAATAAATGAAGTTATAGAAGAATATAATTTAATTTATAATCAAAATGTAAAAAATATCTTTGATGGCAGTGGCAATTTAGCTCGTCAAATAAAGGCTGGTGCACCTGCATCAATTTTTATATCAGCAGATGAAAAATGGATTAATGAGCTTGAAAAATCAAATTTAATAGAAAATAATACTCGCAAAAGTTTATTAAGTAATAGTATCGTTATTATTGCTCCAAAAGATAGTAAAATTAATGAAATAGACTTAAAAGGTAATGTTGATTTTAAGAAAATTTTAGGAAAGAATAAGTTTGTAATTGGCAATCCAGAAAGTGTTCCTAATGGAGCTTACGCAAAAGAGGCTTTTTTATCATTAGGTTTGTGGGATAATATTAAAGATAATCTTGCTATGGTGCAAAATGTTAGGGTAGCATTAAATTACGTTTCTATGGGAGAAGCTCCATTAGGAGTAGTTTTTTTTACAGATGCTAATGCAGATAGCAAAGTAAAAATTGTATCAGTATTTCCAAAAGAAAGTTATAAAAAAATTATATATCCATTTGCGATAATAAAGGGCAGAAAAAGTAAAAATATTGAAAATTTATACAATTTTTTACAATCAGAAAAAGCCCGTGATATATATAAGAAATATGGTTTTATTGTAAATTAAGGTAGTTTTATTGTGGATTTTTTTAGTCTTTCGCAAGTAGAAATTGAGGCATTATATTTAAGTCTTAAAGTAGGTTTTTGGTCTGTTATATTGTCTTTACCTTTTGGAATTTTATTTGGTTGGATTTTATCAAGAAAAAAATTTTATGGTAAAGTAATTTTAGATGGCTTTCTTCATTTACCTCTCGTTATTCCTCCAGTTGTTACTGGATATTTATTGTTAATAATATTTGGAAATAATGGAATAATAGGGAAATGGCTTAATGAAACCTTTGATTTTACATTTGCTTTTAATTGGAAAGGTGCAGCCCTTGCTAGTGCTATCATGTCTTTTCCTTTAATGGTTAGGGCAATAAGATTGTCAATAGATTCAGTTGATAAGGGTCTTGAAGATGTTGCAAAAACATTAGGCAAATCAAATATCTATATATTTTTCACAATTACTCTTCCTTTATCTATTCAAGGAATTATTGCTGGTGTTGTTCTTGCTTTTGCAAGGAGTTTAGGAGAATTTGGAGCAACGATAACATTTGTGTCAAATATTCCAGGAGAAACCCAAACATTGCCTATTGCTTTATATTCTGTTTTGCAAGTGCCTCAAGGAGAATTTATTGCAGCGAAACTTTGCGTTATTTCTATAATTATTGCTTTTATAGCTCTTATACTATCAGAATATTTTTCTCGTAAATCAATTCAAAAAAAGGAATTATAATGATTAGTGTAGATATAAATAAAAAATTAGGTAATTTAGATTTATCTGCTAAATTTGATATTTATAATAATGGGGTTACAGCTTTTTATGGTCCATCTGGAGCTGGAAAAACATCAATTATTAATATGATAGCAGGACTTATTGCTCCAGATAATGGGTTAATATCATTTAATAATATAATATTTTTTAGTTCTGATAATAAAATCAATATTCCAACATCAAAAAGAAATATTGGTTATATTTTTCAAGATAGTAGATTATTTCCCCATTTGAGTATAAAGAGTAATTTATTGTATGGTGTTAAGAAAGATTGCAATAAAAATTTATCTTATGGGTTTGATGATATTACATCACTTCTTGGAATTACTCATTTATTAGATAGAATGCCATCAAAATTATCTGGAGGAGAAAAACAAAGGGTAGCAATAGGTAGGGCGTTGCTTTCTAAACCAAATTTCTTATTAATGGACGAACCTTTTTCTTCCCTTGATAACAATCGGAAAGAAGAATTATTAAATTATATAACAATCATATCTAACGACTTTAATCTGCCAATCTTTTATGTAACTCATTCTATTGAGGAAATAATTAAAGTGTCAAGCAACGTATTAATTATTGAAAATGGAAAAGTAGTTAAATATGGAAATACATCTGATATGAAAAATGAAATTTAACTTTAAATATAAAATTTTATTCCTTGCAAAATAAGAAAATGTGCTGTATCTATAGAGATTATCAATAATGTGTGGAGATAAAAATGTTCGTAAATGAAACAAAAAGTTATTATGTGATGTATAATCCAGTTGAATCTTCTAAAAATGCTGCTAAAAAGAAAGAATTTTTTGAAAAAGCAATGGAGCATTTAGGAGCTGAAAAAGTTAGTGTATGCAATTCTGTATGGGCTATAAACAATGTTATGTATTCATCTTCTAATGATGTTGCAGATATTATAGGTTCAGAAATGATAAGATTTGCTTCCCAAGATAATGCAACTAAAGATAATAAAAATGATTTTGACTTAAAAAAAGGCGAAGATAATTTGCTTATTTCTGAGTATAATAAAGATAATACTATGTCATTATAAAAATAACCGATACTTAATGTATCGGTTTTTATTTTTATTCATCAGGTAACATCATAAATTCAAGATCAATATTCGGATATTTTCCGTAAGTTATATATAATGAGTTATCTGTTATTAGTGAACGTTTTTCTGCTACAAATTCATTACCTTTAAATAATACTACTCTTAAAACACTCCCAAATGTATTAACAGGTTGTATTTGAGAAATTCTCAAAAATGCAGATACACCTTCTTTACTTTGAAAATAGTAATTGTATGGTGTTGAGCCATTGAAACTTTCAGTTTTTGGTTCACCTAAATTATCGTAGTATGCAACTATTCCTTGAAAATTCATTATATTTGAACCAGAAATCTGCAAAGTATATGAACTCATACCATTAGGTAAATTATTTTCTGTATTTTTAGTAATACTCATAGAGTAAGAGTTCTCAATAAACATAAAAAGTATTGTAATTGTAAATATTTTGCGTATCATATCATTATCTCCATGAAAATAATTTAACATAGGAAAATAATGACTATAATATAAACTTTACTTATATAAAAAATCTCCTTATTTATAAGTTAAATGAAGAAGATTTTTATATAAGTCATAAATATTACAAAGAGTTTGTAACGTAAGTTAAAATAGCAAAAATTGTTAAAAATACGATAGTTTTTCCAGTCATATTTGCCTCCTTGATATTATTTTTCATAGCAAATATTATGCCGTTTTAAGAGGAAATTATGAGAAAATTTTTATTATTTTTTTGTTTAATCTTTATCTTTAATATTAATAATTCCATTGCTAATACAGATTTTGAAAAAGATATGGAATTAGCAAAATTAGGCAATGCTGGAGCTCAATTTAGAGTAGGAGCAAGATATTTAAATGGTGATGGCGTAGAAATAGATTATATGGAGGCATATCTTTGGCTTAATAAAGCTGCAGAGCAAAATCATTCAAATGCTCAATATAGTCTTGGATATATGAATTTGTATGGTGTAGGTTTACCAATAAATTATAAAAAAGCCTTTGAATTTTTTGATAAATCTAAAAATGGAGGTTTTTTACCAGCTTGGCATATATTATCAATAATGTATTACGATGGTGCAGGGGTAGAAAAAGATATAGAAAAGGCAAGACAATATTGTGAATATGCAGCAGATAATGGCTATGAACCAGCAAAAAAAACATTAGAGCGAGGTATTTTTGATAAAAAATAAATAAAATATATTTTTTAACTTCTAATTATTTAACTATCTATAAAGGACGCCATAAGCTAATTACACGTCCAATAATAGTTGCATTATTTTCATCTGCAATAAATACTGGAAATTCTGGGTTATCTGAACGTAATAAATATACCTTTCTTTTAGTCTCTAATTGAACACGTTTTACTACAATTCCATAAGTGTTTGATAAATCATCGTTTATTTTGACTGCATAAATTTGGTTTTCTTCTGGCAATATAAATGGGCTAGGTTTAATGGTTAAATAATCTCCCGATCTTATTAATGGATACATTGAGTTTCCAGTAACCTTCATAGAAAAAGGTCTAAGTAACGGGTCATTTATAGAACCAGCTAAAGATTCTGGAGCAGAGTGCCAACCTATAATATCTTCTCTAATTATATCTTGAATACCTGGTGTTGCACTAATTTTTGTTTCATACAATGGCAACCAAACAAATCCGTCTATTTTATCTGGTTCTTCTTCAGTATAAACTATTGAAGGAAAGATATTATTTCTAATTTCATTATTATCTTTTCCAGTAGGCTTAAATTCTTCATTATTAATAAGGTATCCTACAGATACTTTAAAAAGTTTTGCCATTTGTTTTAATGTATCAGCCCTAGGCACTGCTTGTCCGTTAAGCCATTTACTAACAGCAGATTTGCTAACTTTTAAGTAGTTTGCAAGTTCGGAATTTCTAATACGATTTTCTTTTAATAGCTTAAGTAATCTTTTTGTAAACATAGGCTAATAATATTTTATAAGATAAACTTTATCAATAAAAAATTATGGTGTATTAAATGTTACTCTAAATTATAATTAGGTGGATTGAGATATAAATCAAAGAAGATACATGAACTATTTAT
>JAZSQT010000068.1:0-10197 GCA_045538075.1 Mucispirillaceae bacterium | reverse complement strand
CATTCCATATATTTATTCAATAAGGTCGCAAACTCGCTTACGCTCGGGGTTCCACCCAAAGCTCCCAAAAAGCATTGAATAAATATATGTCATTACTTCTGAGTTCAAAAATTGTATTCTTTATGTATCTTGTTATCGTTTCAATATTATTTAAAATTTATATTTATTTATTGTTTCAAGTTTTAATATTATGAATATAGAAAAATTTTTAGGGCGAAATTTTTTGTATAAATATATAGATTGCCACGAAAAACTGGCGTTTTTCTCGCAATGACTTTAAATGGGTATTGACTTTAAAACGGTCATTACGAGGAGCAAAGCGACGAAGTAATCCAGTAAAAAAAGTTGCTTTAAAGTAATTTTTCCAAATTCAATAATTTTACTGTCCCTTTTCTCACCTCTCTACTAAATGAACTCTTTGACATGCCTAAATGATAATTATCTCACTTATTGCCTTTATTTACTTTAACATTCTTTCTATAAGCTCAAGCTCAAATAAATTTAAATCTTTAAATTTTTCTTTTTATTTCTCTAGGTTGCAATATATATTTAAATTTACCCTTATAGGGATAATATATTATCTAATATTGACATTTAAACTAATATTAGATAATATATTATCTATGAGTAACTTATTTTTTACACAAAAAACGCCACCAGAAATTGCAAAGAATTTAGCTGAGAAAATTCAGCAAAAAAGAAAAAAATTAAAAATCTCTCAAGAAAAACTTGCAGATAAATCAGGTGTTAGTTTAGGATCCATAAAAAGATTTGAAACAAAATATGAAATATCTTTAGTTTCATTTATTAAAATTCTTGTTGCATTAGGTCTCGATTCTGAATTAGATAGTTTATTTGTTAAAAAAGAATATAAATCAATAGAAGAAATTATAAATGGATAATTTTAAATTCTTAAAAGTCTATTATAACGATGTCATAGTAGGAACCTTAGCAAAAACACCAGAAAACCTTATAGCATTTGAATATAGTTCAGATTGGCTAAATAATGGTTTTAGTATATCTCCATTAAGTTTGCCTCTCATAAAAAAAGTCTTTATTCCAAAATATGACCCATTTAATGGATTATACGGCGTTTTTAATGATAGTTTACCTGATGGTTGGGGACGATTATTAGTTGATAGATTTTTATTGAAAAATAAAGTCAATCCTGCTCAAATTGATAATATAAATCGTTTAGCAATCGTCCAAGAATCTGGAATGGGAGCTTTATCATATAAACCTATACACCAATTTGAAGAAAATAATAAGAATTTAGATTTAGATAATTTATCTAAGGAATGCTCTAAAATATTAGAATCTAGTTATTCAGATGAGTTAGATGAACTCTTTAAATTAGGTGGCTCATCTGGTGGTGCAAGACCAAAAATCTTAACAAAAATAAAAGGCGAAGATTGGATAATTAAATTTCCTTCATCTTATGATCCGAGTGATATAGGAGAAAAAGAATATAAATATTCTTTAATAGCAAAAGAATGTGGTATAATAATGCCTGAAACAAAATTATTTAGTTCAAAAATATGCTCTGGATATTTTGGCGTTAAAAGGTTTGATAGAGAAAAAAATAAAAAAATTCATATGGTATCCGTTAGTGGACTTCTTGAAATATCACATAGGTTACCAAACTTGGATTACAATATTTTGATGAAGTTGACTTATGAATTAACTAAAAACTATAAAGATATTGAACAACTATATCGTTTAATGTGCTTTAATGTTTTTGCTCATAATAGAGATGACCATTCAAAAAACTTTTCATTTATATATGATGACATTAGCAAAGAATGGCATTTATCACCAGCTTATGACTTAACGTATAGCGATTCCATTAATGGAGAACATGCAACAACTATTAACGGAGAAGGTAAAAATCCAACATTAGATGATATTTTGTCTGTAGCAAAAACCATTGGATTGAAAGAAACTTTTGCAAAAGATATTGCTTTAAGCATTAAAGATAAAATATAAAACCGAAGAATGAAAAAGGGTAAATTCTAAAAATTATTGCATGAGATGTGATTTTTTTAGGCTGTATAAAGAATATATCGTTAGAAGAATTATAATTAAATAATTTCCCTTGAATAATTATTAATCCAAATTTGTTTTTATCCAATAGATTTATTAGAGAATATACCTTATAAAACGAAAAATTTTACAATCTATTGCAATAACAAGAATATATATGTATAATATAAAGTTAAACAAATATTTTAAAATGTTTCACGTGAAACATTTAGGAATGAAATGGATTATAAATACGATATAATTGTTATTGGTGGTGGACATGCAGGTTGTGAAGCAAGTCTTGCAGCTGCAAGAATGGGTGCTAAAACATTACTGATAACTATAAATATAGACAGTATTGCTGCTATGAGTTGCAATCCGGCTATTGGTGGACTGGCAAAAGGAAACCTTGTTAAAGACCTTGATGCCTTAGGTGGTCAAATGGCAAAAAACATTGATGCAACTTGTATTCAAATTAATACATTAAATATGAATAAAGGTGCAGCCGGAAGAAGCACAAGGGCACAAGCCGACAGAATTGAGTATAGCAACAAATTAAAAGATGTTATTTTAACTTGCAACAATCTACAAGTTTTTCAAGGTATTACTTCAGAAATATTAATAAATAACAATGAAGTTGTTGGTGTTAAAACTTTGTGTGGCTCTGTTTATTATGGTAAAAAAATTATTCTCACTACTGGAACATTCTTGCAAGGCAAAGTTTATATTGGTGAAACTTGTTACCAATCTGGAAGAATGTATGAACCAGCATCTATAGAATTGTCAGAAAATTTAAAAAAAATAGGGTTTGAACCTATAAGGTTGAAAACTGGCACACCTGCGAGACTTCATATTGATAGTATAGATTTTTCAAAGTTAGAAATATATGATACTGGAGGCGATAAAGAACCTTTTTCCTTTGAAACGACATCATTGCCACCTTTAGACGTCAATTGTTACCAAACCTTTACTAATGAAGAAACCCATAAAATCGTTAAAGAAAATATAAAGAGAAGTTTATATTATTGTTCTGAAGATAAAGGAGTAGGTCCAAGATATTGTCCGTCAATGGAAGATAAGGTTAATAAATTTCCCGATAGAGATAGACACCAAATAATATTAGAGCCAGTAGGTAGAAATAGTAAAGAAGTTTATCCAAATGGTTTTTCGTCATCACTACCAGTAGATGCACAAATTAAGGCTTATAGAACTATTAAAGGTTTAGAAAATTGCCAATTTATACGACCAGCTTACGCAATAGAATATGAAGGTTATCAGCCTACTGGTTTATATAAAACTTACGAAACTAAATTAGTAAAAGGTTTATATTTTGCTGGTCAAATTAATGGCACAAGTGGATATGAAGAAGCAGCAGTTCAAGGTTTTATGGCTGGAGTAAATGCAGTTTTATCTCTTGATAACAAGGAGCCATTTATCTTAGGCAGAGACGAAAGTTATATTGGTGTTTTAACGGACGATTTAATAAATAAAGGTATAGATGAACCTTATAGAATGTTTAGTTCTCGTGGCGAGTATAGACTACATTTAAGAGAAGATAACGCAGAATATAGGCTATTGAAATATGGCATAAAATTAGGATTAATTAGTGAAGAAAGAAGAAAACGTTTTATAGAAGAAGAAAAAAAAGTAAAAGAAGAAGTAGAAAAGCTCAAAAGTCTTACTGTTCGCTTGAAGAAAGAGAATTTAGACATACTTTCAAAGGCAAATATAGTTTTAAAAGAAGGTCAAAGTTGTTACGACTTTTTAAAACGCAGTGAAAGCTCCTATTCATTACTGAAAGAAATGGGTTTAGCTTCATTAGATGGCAAGTTAGCAAGTCAAGTTGAAACGATAATAAAATATTCTGGATACATTGCTAAGCAAAATGAAGATATAGAAAAGTTTAAAAAATTAGAGACAAAAATTATACCAGATGATTTTTCGTATTATAACATAGCAGGATTAAGAAGAGAATACGTAGAGAAATTAGAAAAAGTAAGGCCAAAAACGTTAGGTCAAGCCTTGCGTATTCCGTCTATGAATATGAGTGCTATAACGATAATTGATATAGCCCTTAAAAAAAGGCAAGGAAAATGATAAGAAAATATATTGATATAAATAAGGAAGAAGAAGAAAAATTAGAATTATTTTATAATTTACACCTTGAAAGTCGTATAAACTTGACGGCTATTAAAGATAGAGAAGAATTTTATATAAAGCATTACTTAGATAGTATATACTACTTTAAAAAATATGAAAAACCTTTTGGTGCATTAGTTGATATAGGTTCTGGTGGAGGTTTTCCAGGCGTAGTAATAAGTATATTCTATCCAGAAATAAATGTTACGTTAGTTGAAAGTATTGGCAAAAAATGTGATTTTTTAAATAATGCAATAGAAAAATTGATGTTAAATAATATAAAGGTTATTAATGATAGAGCCGAAAATATAAAGACGGTAAAGTATAATATTGTTACTGCACGTGGAGTAAGTAGCATAAAGGAATTGATGAAAAACACTATTCATTTAACTAATGTAGGAAGTAAATGGATAATGTATAAAGGCGAAAAATTGTTTGATGAATTAAATGATGCTAAAAAAATAATAAACAAGGAGCAAATGAATGTTGAAACGATACGGATTGATGAACCATTTACACGTTCATATTGTATTATTAGTCGTTAGTGTAATTTTATTTTCAGGTTGTGCTGGGTTAAAAACTGGAGATAAAAAAAGTTTTTATCCAGAATACTACGCATCAAAAAGATTAGATAATAATGATATTATGAAGTTACGTAGTTATATGGCATCAATTGACCCAAAGATTTCAGATCCATCAACATTGATATTAGGTATAAATTATTTACGGCACGGTGATAAAAATTTTGGTAGAGCATTAATTGAAAAAAGTTATAAAAGTCCATCTCTTGATGAAGAGATGAAAATATTTGGTAAAATTTGGAAAATGGAATCTTTATTAACAGAAAACAAGAATAAAGAAGCTAAAGATTTGAAGAATGAAATAGAAAATATGGAAAAAACTCCATTATATACGAGGGCATTAACAGTATATTGTATAAGTATTGGCAGACCTTTAGTTGATGGTGATAATCCCTTTGTTTGTATTAAAGAAAGGTTCCAAGAACCAGAAAAAGAAATATTATTTACTCAAGACGTTAAGTTGCCAGAATTTAAAGATAAAAGTGATAGTAACGAAAACAGTATGACTTATGACGAATATATAAAGGCAATAGGTGGAGAAAGTAGCCACGAAATTGAAGAAAGTTATACAGATACGGCAGAAATTGATATAATCGGTAGTGATGTAATGAGTGATTTAGTTCAAGGAATGATTTTTGGTATAAATAACTTGAAATCAATGTTTACGATAAATTCTATAACAAGTGAAAGTGAAAGAAAAAATACTATTGCTGTATATGGAGATAAATCAATTGTAGCAGTCGGAAGTAATTTAATTTCATTAGATATAGACTGGGAAAATTTTAATAATACTGTTAGAAGAATGCCTAATGTAGATAAGCATAAAACTATAATTATATGTGCATCAAACGATAAAATGCCCTATGCAAAATCTTTATCAGAAAAATTTAAAAAAGAAAAAACAAAAGTTACCTTATTAAACTATAATAAGAATATATTTCAACAACAATTAAGACAAGAGTTAAGCAAACATAAAAATATAGAAACTATTGACGGTGAAAAGGTAGAAAAATATAATCCTGCATTAATTATTGGCATGGGAGATGAAGAAGAAATAATTGACTTTATTGCAGTGGCACGGTTTTTGCAAGAGAGTAAAGAACAAGAGATATTATTGATGTTGTCAAGTTTAACTCCGTCATTGCTTACTGGAGATTACGGACAATATTTTAAAAATATATCAATAGCTACGCCTATGGGTTTAATTAACGATACGAAATACATTGAAGTTGAAGCACCGTTCAAAGTATATTTTGGAAAAGATATGGCGTATAAAAATGTTATTGGATACGATATTATAGTATATCTTTTGACACAACTTCAACCACAAATGGGGCAAGAATTTATTAGTTCCAAAGAGGGTTTTGTTGACAATAAAGCGTATCGCACCGTGTTGTTATACGAAATTGATAACAGATTAAAAGCGATGCAAAAACAATACGATTTAGTTGATATTTATGATGAAGAGCCTTACGGTATAGGTGATGAAATTATAAATATAGATACAAATTAATATGATTTTATGTGATATTTAGGAGCGATAATGAATTTTTTTAAAGTAGTTAGTTTAATATTTATCATTAGTTTTGTTATTGTAGGCTGTAGTAGCAAGAGTGTTTCTGTAAGTAATAATACGACTAACAAGACAGAATTTGACGGTGAGGATATAATAAACAATATAAAAGAAGATTATAGTTATAGAAATTATGAAAGTATAATTGATGAAAATGTTATTCCAGAACCAGAAATAGAAATTTATGCTTCTTATATCAATATAAAAGACGAAAACAGTCCATACTATGAGGAATTTAAAGAATTTAATGTTCCTATGGCTATGACTAAAAGGGTTTCTGCTTATATAAATTATTTTACAGTAAGAGTTCCAAAAATTACTCAAAGTTGGCTTGACCGTTCAAATAAATATATGAATATTGTTCAAGATATATTTATAAAAGAAGGTTTACCTACAGATTTAGTAGTTCTTGCTTTTACGGAAAGTGGTTTTAATACTCATGCAGTTAGTCATGCTGGAGCAGTTGGTATGTGGCAGTTTATTAGAAGCACCGGCAAAATATACGGTATGGAGCAAGATTTTTGGGTTGATGAAAGAAGAGATTTTGAAAAAGCAACTGTTGCAGCAGCAAAATTTTTAAAAGATTTATATAACAGATTTGGAGATTGGTATCTTGCCCTTGCTGCATATAATGCTGGGCCAGGTAAAGTTGCAAGAGCAACAAAAAAACATAAAACTAAAGATTTCTTTAAAATATCAAACAATAGATACACTTTAAAATTAGAAACGAGAGATTACGTTCCAAAATTTTTAGCCCAATTGATTATATATAAAAACTATTTAAAATATAATTTTACACCACCTAATGCAGTGCCTCTACTTTTTGCAAAAATCAAAGCACCAAGCCAAGTTAATATGTTTTGGTTGGCAAAAAAATTAAACGTTGATTATAAAGAGTTGATGGAGTTAAACCCAGCACTAAAGGTTGGCATTACTCCACCTAAAGAATACGAAATTAGAGTTCCATACGGAAAAGGCAAAGAGGCAGAAAGCATTATTGCAAAGGCAAGTAAAGAAGAAAGGTTAATGTATAATATTTACAATGCTAAACAAGGTGAAAAATTGGCAAATATTGCAAAAAAATATAATGTTTCGTTAAGTGAAATACAAAAAACTAATGGGTTAAAATACGAAACAGTATTTGCTCCTCGTCCAATATTTATACCTATAAAAAATATTACATTAGCTGAAGTAGATAAAGAATTTAGTCAAATGTTATCAAATTTAGCACCAGTGTATTACAAAGTTAGAAGAGGAGATACATTTATTGCTATAGCTCATAAACACGATATGAGAATGAAAGATTTGCAGAAGTTAAATCCAAATATTAGAGCAAGTAGAATTTATCCAGGTCAACAATTGGTAGTGTCAGAAGGTGCATCAACTTCAAAAAGGGTGTATAAAAAAGTTGCAGTAAAAAAGAAAAAATCCCAATTAGTAAATGGAAAATATAAAGTAAAAAGAGGCGATTCATTATGGAGTATTGCAAGAAAATTTAATACTTCTGTAAAAAATATTAGTGAAAAGAATAATCTTACAAGTAACGATATAATAAGACCTGGTAAAGTATTAAAAATTAGGTAGAGGTAGTTTATAATGGAAAAAATTTATTACTGCCGTAGAGAATGTTGCCCAGAAATGTATTACGATAGAAAAAATGATAATATTATTATAAAAGATGATTTTGGTAAAAGTGTTACATTAAGCAAGAAACAGTTTGAAGATTTAAAAAAATCTTTTGAAGATTTTATAGAAAAAAAGGAAAACAAATAAAATGTTGGAACTAAAATTACTTTTATTTGCTCAAGGGATAAGATTTTTAATTTTTGATTATAGATTGGCTCAACCATTAAGAGAATATATAAAAGATTATCCAATATTAAGCACGTTATTAAAGTGTCCTTTTTGTCAAGGTTTTTGGTGTGGGTTTGTATCATTCTTAGGGCAAGGGTTAATAGATGCTTTTATGTGGGGTATAGGTAGTGGTATTATTAGTTTAACGTGGTTTGCATTAGTTATACCAAAATTAGATGAAATAGAAGAATATATTAGTAGTGATAATAAAGATTAATAAAATAAATACAGTTTATCATCACTAACGAGATTATTTTAATTTTAACTTTCCTAAAAAACACAATTTTTTTGAAAATATACAATTAATATTATTTTTCTAACCGTTTTTACTGGATTACTTCGTCGCTTTACTCCTCGTAATGACCGTTTTTACGTCTTTGACCTTTTACAAGTCATTGCGAGACGATTTTAATCGTCGTGGCAATCCATATATTTATAGAAAAAATTTAGTGATAATATTTATGATATTAATTAACTCATTTTAGTGTAAAGATTGTTTTAAGATAAACTTTCCTAAAGAACACAATTTTTTCTCCAGAAGTAGGAGCATTCCATATATTTATTCAATAAGGTCGCAAACTCGCTTACGCTCGGGGTTTCACCCAAAGCTCCCAAAAAACATTGAATAAATATATGTCATTACTATCTGAGTTCAAAAATTGTATTCTTTATGTATATTGTTATCCTTTCAATTCTATTTAAAAATTTAAAATTATTTATCATTTTAAAGTTAAATAAAAGAAAGTTTTATAATTAGGTGATTTTAAAACTCTTTTTACTGGATTACTTCGTCGTGGTAATCCACATATAATACAAAATTTTATAGTTTAACGTAAATATTAAAATTATTTACAAAAAAAACCTGCTTAAAGTTTTAAGCAGGTTTTATAAAATATAATCTCTCTAAAATTATCTTTTAGGTTTTGCAGTAGCTTTAATATAAAGGATACCGTTTTTATGTCCGGGAACTGCTCCTTTAATAAGGAGAAGATTAGTTTCTGGCATAACTTTAACAACTTTAAGACGTTGAGTAGTTATTTTTTCAACCCCTAAATGACCTGGCATTTTTTTACCTTTATTAACTTCACCTGGCCACTCTTTCATACCAATAGAACCCGGTCTTCTGTGAAAGCCTGAACCATGACCAGCTGGGCCACCACCAAAGTTCCATCTTTTCATAGCACCTTGAAAACCTTTACCGATTGAGATACCTTGAATATCAACTAAATCACCTTCGGCAAAAAGCTCTGCTTTAAGTTCTTGACCAACAGTATAATCGTCAATAGCTTCAACTCTAACTTCACGAAGATACTTCATTGGTTCAACACCTGCTTTTTTAAAGTGTCCAGCTTGTGGTTTGTTTACTTTCTTTTCAGAGAGAATTTTTTCGAACCCGATTTGAATAGCATTGTATCCATCAGATTCAACGGTCTTTTTCTGTGTAACTACACAAGGACCAGCCTGCACGACTGTAACCGGAACAACCGTACCGTTTTCCGTAAAAATTTGTGTCATTCCGATTTTTTTACCGATAATTCCCTTTACCATTTTTATATACGTCCTTTTTATAATTTAATTTCTACATCTACGCCAGCAGATAACTCTAATTTCATAAGAGCATCTATAGTGCGTGGATTATGTTCAAAAATATCAATAAGACGTTTGTGTGTCCTAATCTCAAATTGTTCACGAGAATTTTTATCAACGTGAGGCGAACGAGTAACACAAAATTTTTCTATTCTTGTAGGTAATGGAATTGGACCAACTACTCTTGCTCCAGTTCTTTTTGCCGTATTAACAATATCTTTTACGGCTTTATCAAGAATTCTATGTTCAAACGCCTTTAATTTAATTCTGATTTTTGTATTTTCCATTAATACAATCCTATTATTACTCAATTATTTCAGTAACAACGCCAGCACCAACTGTGCGTCCACCTTCACGAATTGCAAAACGTAAACCTTTCTCCATTGCTATAGGTTGAATTAAGTTCACTTCACAACTTATATTATCACCAGGCATTACCAT
>JAZSQT010000039.1:0-3923 GCA_045538075.1 Mucispirillaceae bacterium | reverse complement strand
CATTCCATATATTCATTAAATTAGCTCACAAACTCACTTCGTTCGGGGACAAGCCCAGTGTTCGCTAAATACATTTAATGAATATATGTCATTACTTCTCAAGTTCAAAAATTGTATTCTTTATGTATCTCGTTAATCGTTTCAATATTATTGATAAAATTTAAAGATATTTATTATTTCAAGTTTTATCATTATGAATATAGAAAAAATTTTATGACGAAATTTTAACCAAAATGTAACAATTTCAGGATAGAAATTGCACCGAAAAAACGAATGTTTTTTCGTAAGTGGAGCAGAATTTATTTCTGCGTAACGGTTGACAAAAAATTTTTAACACGAAATTTTTTGTATAATATATAGATTGCCACGAAAAACTAACGTTTTTCTCGCAATGACTTTTAATGGGTTAAAAACGTAAAAACAGTCATTACGAGGAGCAAAGCGACGAAGTAATCCATAAACACTATATAAAAATTATAAGATTATATTGTTTTTTACTTATTTTATGATAGTATTATTAATGTTTCTATAAAAATTAACTACAGTATAAATGTTTAAAGCATTAGTAATAATAACAGGGTATTATAAATTATTTTCCTTGCTGTTTTATAAATTGCTATACATTTTGGCTATAGTCAGTAAGGAGAATAAATATGAAACGTATTTTTGTTGGAAATCTTAGTTACAAAGCAAAAGAAGATGAAGTATCAGAGCTTTTTTCTCAGTTTGGCACAGTCCATTCAGTCAAGTTTATTAACGATAGAGAAACAGGAAAATTTCGTGGTTTTGGTTTCGTTGAAATGGACGCAGATAAGGCTAACGAAGCTATTGAAAAATTAAATGATACGTCTTTTGGTGGACGTTTACTTCGTGTAGATGCTGCAAATAAACGTGAAGAAAGAGTTAGAAAATAATTTTTTATAAGCAACCTATTTTAGGTTGCTTTTTTTATAAATTTGTAACTTTTTATCTTTTATATCGTCTATATTAATTATTAATGAGGAAATATGAAAGAATTAAGCGATGATAAATTGATATCATTAATTATTAATGGCGATATAGATTTATATCAAGAACTAATAGAAAGATATAAAGAAAGAATTTTTAAAATTGTATCTTCTCATATTCCTTTTGATAATATTGAAGAAGTAGCAAGCGATATATTTTTTAAGGCTTATAAAAGTTTACCAAAATTTAAATATAATTCGCCTTTTATACATTATCTATCGGTTATAGCAGTAAATACTTGCCGTGATTTTTGGCGAGAAACTTATTCAAAGAAAGAACAAAATATGTCATCTTTTACAGAAGATGTTGAAAAAATTATAGAAAATCGTCCGACAGGAAAAACTCCAGAAGAAAATATGCTTGAAAAAGAAAGAAAAAAAATACTTTATTTAGCAATAAATCAATTAAAAGATAATGAAAGATTAATTATAAATATGATGTATATAGAAGAAAGAAGTGTATCAGAAATTGCAAAATTAATAAATATGACAGAAACAAATGTAAAAGTTATATCTTTTAGGGCAAGAAAAAAACTTGCAGAAATAATGAATGATTTAATGGAGGCGTAATTATGAAAGAAAAATACGATGAAAATTCCATTGACATATTATTAAAATCTTTAGATAAAAATAGACCTTATAAAATAAGTGATAATTTTACTATGAATGTTATGGATAAAATAAAAGAAGATAATATTAAAAATATCAAATATTTTGATAGGTTATATCTAAAATTTTCTATTGGTGCTTCAGCTATTGCAGCAGCTTGTTTGCTTCTTGCTATTAATTTATTTACTACATATACTCCAAGTGTGGCAGAATTTGTAGCAATGGATTATTTTAATATATCTATTTTTTAGGAGTATATAATGATAAATAAGAAACATTTAATTATTACGTTAATTGCAGTTTTTATTTCTGGTTTTGTAGCAGGTGGTGCTATTGCACCAGTAATTATTCATAAAATTACTGGTAATCCTTATTCTAAATCTAATTTAGCAGAAAGAGTTTTTCATACACAATTTTTAAAAAATATTAATCTTAATGAAGAGCAAAAAATAGAAATAGATAAAATAATTGATAAATACGTTGATATGTATAAATCTGCAAGAACTAATTTTTCTAATTCAAGAAATTTTATATATAGCGAGTTTAATACAGCTTTAAGTAAAGTTTTAACGACAGAACAGTTTGAAAATTATAAAAAATATTCAGAAAACGAGTTTGCAAAAAGGCGTGATTACCGTAGCAAAAAAGAAATGGAAGCAAATAAAGAAGATAAATAATTTTTTTATAATTATTTAAAACTATTATTTATCAAGTTTAAATATTCATTCCTTGATTCATTTAGAGATAAAATAATTTCGTTTTTATAATCTTGTCTTGCAACCATTTCTTCAAGAGATAACAAACCTTTATCTATAGCAACTCCAGTTGCAGTGCCAATAGCAACTCCTGCAATTGGTGTAGCAAAAAAACTTGAAATAACTCCAGCTGCAACTCCAATTCCAGCTGATAATCCTTTTTGAATAGCAACTTTGCCTACTGCTTTTGTAGCAGTTTTAAAAGTCGTTTTTGCTGCAATTTTGCTTGCTACTGAGCCAGTAATAGCTCCTATTGCAATGCTTCCAGAAGCAGTAATGCCAAGACGTTTTTGCAAGTCTAAAATTCCAGTAATTTCAGCACTTTCGTATATTTCATTTAAATTAACATCATTAATTATATAATAAGTGCCATTTTCATATTCAACTTTATTATTTAATAAAATTTCAGCGATTTTTTTATTTAATTTATCAATTTCTTGATTTATGTTATCTATACTTGAAGATAAATCATCATTTTTTGGAGTAATAAATTCTTGCAACTTGTTTTTCATATAATCATCTAAAGAGCCAGATAATAGTTTTATAATTCTTGAATATTCTGCAGATAAGCTATAATACCAGTCAAGATAATTATCTACATTAGAAATCATATTATCAAAAGTTGCATTAATGCTATTATTTAATTCTTCAATAGATTTTCCAGATAGTTTTTCTTTTTCTTGTTTAATTTTATCAATAGTGCCTTTCTTATAAGTAGCACCGTCTATTAATTCTACTGCAACTTGTGTTATTTCTTTTGCTTTATTAATCAAATAATAATGATTTTGAACGGTAGTTTGCAAAAATGCAAATAAAGGAGGGTAAATGAATAATAAAAATAATGAAGCCATAAAAAAATATATAAATTTATTAATTTTTTTTATTGGATTATTGTTTACTGGACGAAAAACACTATAAATTTCATCTTTTTTTAAAAAGAAAAAAGAAAAATAATTAATTAAAAAATAAAATAGTATGCTATTTGAAAAAAATAAAATAATTGCAACAATTATACTTTTTCCTGAAGCATTAAAGATAGAATTTGTAATTTTATTTTCCATATATATAATTTCTGAAATAGCATAAGCAATAGGATTATTTTGTAAATCTGGAACACTTCTTTTTATTAATTCAATATCTTTTAATAAATAAATTACTATAACAAAAAATATAGATGCAATAATTGATGATAATACATTAGTGATTTGGATAGTTCTATATTTGATAAATTCTTCTTTAATGATTTTTTTGCTTTTTCTATTAATAAAATAAAAGATAAAAATATATATAAAAGGTAAAAATAAAAGAGCAACTAAGTCATTAAAACTTATAATATAAAATTTAACAGGAATAATAAAAGCAGAATAAATTGAAATTATTATAATAAAAAAATAAGAAAAAAAGCGACCTTGAATAAAGGGCAAATTTTGGTTTTCTTTAAGTTCAAATAGCAATCTTCTTTTTTTTAGAGTTGTTAAATACATTGAAGGTATAGCACCAATTAAAGCAAAAATTGGTATATAAATAGCATAAATTAATGCTCCTTTTACAT
>JAZSQT010000141.1:0-5847 GCA_045538075.1 Mucispirillaceae bacterium | reverse complement strand
GATAACAATATACATAAAGAATACAATTTTTGAACTCAGAAGTAATGACATATATTTATTCAATGCTTTTTGGGAGCTTTGGGTGGAACCCCGAGCTTTGCTGAGTTAACGACCTTATTGAATAAATATATGGAATGCTTTTACTTCTGGAGAAAAAATTGTGTTCTTTAGGAAAGTTGATATTGAAACAATCTTTACACAGAAATGAGTTAATCAATATTATAAATTTTAGGACGAAATTTTGCCACGACGATTAAAATCGTCTGGCAATGACTTTAAGCATATCATTTTTGTATAATCTACAATAATGTTTAACTTAAATTCTTTTATCTTTATTAGTTAAAAGTTTATAAAGTGATATAATAAATACTAAAAATGAAGTGATATACCTAATGTAAATTTCATTCTTGATAAATCAATATCTTCTTTTAATGTATAATTATGACTTTGTATATATTTTTCGTATTTTAATTTTTGTGCTAAAGTATATTTAAACTCAAAAAATATTCCAAACATTTTATTTTTTGTAAATATATATTCTACACCTGCAAAAAAGTCTCCAGCAATAACACCTTTGTTATCTTTTTCTTGATGTCCAAAAGATAATAAAGAATCAGGCACTACACCTTCATTAATCCTAATTTGAGTGAAAATATACGATACACCAGCACCAATCCAACCATTTACAAAATCAGAAGAAGTCATATAAGCAACATTAAAAGAAGCTGGGATTATATCTAAATTTGCTTTTACATTGTCTGCATTTAGCCTACCTTGAGAATAATCGCCACTAATACCTATAGATAAATTGCCATAAATTGTATTTAATGGATTAAAATATAAAAAACCACCACCACCAATATTGCTATCTTTATAAGATTTATTAGTATAGTCATCTAAAAATCCATAAACACCAAACATTCCTATAGTTTCGTAATATCCGTTATTAACTTCTTCAACTTCATCATCAACATCAGAATCTATATCAATATCAATTTTATCATTAGCTAATGTAACAATAGGATAAAGTAAAAATAACAATACTGCAAAAATTTTAGCCATCATTAATTACCATCTGTAGATATAGGATACTCTCCAGTAAAACATGCACAACAAAAATCTTTACTTTTAAGGGGAGCAAGAATGCCCTCAATAGAAATATATCCTAACGAATCAGCACCAATATATTTGCATACTTCGTCATTAGTGTGGGTATTTGAAATTAATTCTTTTCTTGACGGAGTATCAATACCATAAAAACAAGGATACATTGTAGGAGGTGAAGATATACGCATATGAATTTCTTTTGCTCCAGCATCACGCAACATCTTTACTATTTTACGGCTAGTCGTTCCTCTAACTATAGAGTCATCAACTACAACTATTCTTTTGCCTTTAATAATGCTTTTAACGGGATTAAGTTTTACTCTAACACCAAAATCCCTAATACTCTGGCTTGGTTCAATAAATGTTCTGCCAATATAATGGTTTCTAATTAAACCCATTTCCATAGGAATGCCACTTTCTTCTGAATATCCCATTGTTGCTGTAATACCAGAATCTGGAACTGGTATTACAATATCTGCTTCAACAGGGTGTTCTTTTGCTAAAATTCTTCCAAAAGATTTTCTCACTTCGTAAACTGATTGCCCAAACATAAAAGAATCTGGCCTTGCAAAATAAACGTATTCAAATATACATGGGGCTTGTGTAGGCTTATTATTAAAAGGAAAATACGATTTAATACCTTCAGCATTAATTACTATCATTTCACCAGGTTCAATTTCTCTGATAAATTCAGTATCTATTAAATCTAATGCAACTGTTTCACTAACTAAAACGTATCCGTCTTTCATTTTGCCTAATGCAAGAGGTCTAACACCATACGGATCTCTAATACCTATTAAAGAATTTGATGTCATAAAAACGAGAGAATAAGCACCAGTAATTATATTCATAACTTCTGAAAGTGCTGTTACAATATCTTTTTTATTAAGTTTTTTTGCAACAAGATGCATAATCGTTTCTGCATCTGTATCAGTTGAAAAAATTGAGCCTTCTTTAATTAATTCTTTTCTAATATCAAAAGAATTAATCAATTGACCGTTATAGGCTAATGCACATTGTCCTATTGGAAGTTCTGCAACTATTGGTTGTAAGTTGCAACTAGCAAAATTACCGTCAGTAGGGTATCTATTATGCCCAATGGCAACTTTGCCAGAAAGTTTTTTTAACCTTTTTTTAGTATATACATCTGCAACAAGACCAGCATGTTTTTCAAGGTTAATTAAATTTCCGTCAGATACTGCAATGCCAGTTCCTTGTTGACCTCTATGCTGGAGAGCATAAAGACATAAGTAAACAAGATTTGCTGCTTCATGATTGCCGTAAATGCCTGCTACAGCACATTCATCTACGTATTTGTCGTTAGTGAAAACCATCGCCCACTTCCTTAAATAATAAAATAAGATACGTATAATTTAATAACATATATATATAAAAAAGTCATTAATTTTTAATTTACTAATATTACTTGTAACTTTTTATTATGAAATTTATATAAAGATTTATTTACCGGTAATTGATATATTTTTTTTAATAAATTTGCATAACTTCTTATTTGTTTTTTATAATCTTCTTCTTGTTCTGTTGTGATTTCTCCAGTTTTATAATCAATTAATTCAACTCTATCATCAAAAACAGAATAAAAATCTATTATACTATAATTATCTGTATGTTCTATGCCAATTTTTCTTTCTCTAAAAATATGTCCATTAAACATACTTTTCCAATGAGAATTTGATAATAATGCTTCAAGATAAATCTTTATTTCATTAATATCATTATTACTAATAAATGCACCATTGCTTACCATTGCTTTATTAATAGCATCTTCTACATCATTTTCTAAATAAAAAGCAGCTTTATGTAAAAATGAGCCAAAAGCTGTAGCATTAAAGTTAAGCAATTCTTCTTTTTCTCTTAATGGTATCTTACTTTCTGTTTGTGGAGTATAAGAAAAAGTTTTTATATCGTTATTTGAAGTTAATTCTTTTTTATAATTATTTTTTAGGGAACCAACAGAATAAGGCTCATTAATCATATTACTCAAAAGTTCTTCTATTGTGTTTAAAGTATTTTCTTTATTTTTTTTTGTATCTTTTGTATCTTTTATCTCTTTTATTCCTATTATTAATGCTTTTTCTGCTCTCGTCATTGCAACGTATAATCTATTTAAAGCATCTTGAAGGCATAATTTATTTTCTTCTTCTAATATATTTTTTTCTTCTTCTGATAAAAAAATAGTTTCAGATGTTTTATAGACGTATTCAATAGATGCGTTATCAAAATTATTATTTTTTAATATTAAATAGTTACTATTTTGTTGAGAAATTTTTAAATTTATATCTAATTTCGGTAAAATAACTACAGGAAATTGTAGCCCTTTAGATTTGTGAATTGTCATAATCGTAACGGCATTAGCATTTTCTGCCGTTATAGAATTATAATTAGAAGCTACTTTATTTACTTCTTCTAAAAATATCTCTATATTTTTTTCATTTGGTGCAGTTTTTGATATTACGTCTAATGTTAAATGAAAGTCTGGATCATCTTTAAAGCGATTTTGTAAATCTGTATTTTGAATGATATAAGTTATACTTTCAAAAATCGTTTTTGTATCATCTTTATCTAAATTTAATAAATAATTTTTAATTTTTGAAAATTCTTCACTATCTGCATATTTTGAACCGTCTATACTATTTATTTTAGAAAATAAATAAGTAGTTAAAGCCATATTAGAGTTAGTTTTCAAAAATTCTGCTAAAGCCATAATTATTTTAAAAGCATTAGAATTTGATAACTTTATAGAAGTTTCAAGTTTTACTGGTATATTATTATTGGTTAACTCATTTTTCAGATTTTCGCCATTGCTATTTGAGGGAACGAGTATTGCTATATCTTTATAATTCCAATCATTTTTTATAATCTCATTTATTTTTGAAATAGTAAAATCTCCATATTTAGTTTTTCCTTTAATTGTTTCAATAAAACTTACTTCAACGTAGCCAGTAGAAGTTTCATCTTGTGGTTTTTGGTTAATATCAAAAATTTTAAGATTTTCTGTTTTAAATTTTTGATATGCACTACTACAAACAAGATTAACAAATTCTATAATATTTTTTTGACTTCTATAATTTATTAATAGAGTATCTTTAATAAGTTTATTATCATATTTATCAATTAAGTAGTTAAATAATGAGGAGCTACCACCTCTAAACCTATATAAATTTTGCTTAGGGTCTCCAACGTAGAAGAAACTGCCAATTTTATCTTTTTGTCCTAAACCTGCCATTGATTCTTCTGCTAACGGTTTTAGTATAAGCCATTGAATTTCTGATGTATCTTGAAATTCATCTATTAATATATGGTTTATTCTACCATCTAAACGAAAATATAAGTAATCTTTATCTATTAAACCATTGCCAGATACAAGCATATTATACACAAGCTCATCAATATCGTTGAAAGTATATTTATTGCTTTTTTGCTTTATATTTTTTAAGTTATCGTATAAGGATTTGCCAATTATTAAAGAGATATTTTTAATGACTTTTCCCTTTATTTCTAAAAATATTTTTATATTTTCAACAAGTTCACTATGAATATCATACATTCTTTGGGTAAAATTAAAGTTACTGAACCAGCTATGCTCATTTAATTCTTTTTGAAATAGTGCTATTTCTATGATGTCATTAATATAGGAAACACTATTCATTTTATTATAAACTTTTATTTGATTTTTATTTAATTGGCTAATATCAAATAGAGATACAAATTCTTTATTTAAGTTTATAGATTTATTATTAATTGAAATCATTTCATCAATAAGTTTTTCAAGCTCATATTTAGAAATCACTTCTTTATTTAAAGAATTTTGTAACGATATATTATTTGAGGCAACAAATTTTGAAAAATTTTGTAGCCTATCAATTAATTGAATTGGTGCTAAATTGAGAGCCTCATTTAATTTTTTTAATATAGACTTCCAAATATCATTATCTATAAGTTTTGAAAGGGTTAAATAAAAAGCAGTTTCTATATGCTCATTATTTTCTATATCTGATGATGATATTTCATAATCAGGTTTAATTCCAGCTTCAAAAGGAAAGTTTTTTAATATAAGGTTAGAAAAAGAATTTAAAGTATTAACTTTTAATGATGAAAAATCTTTTAATAAATTATTTCTTGCGATTTTTGCCATTTCTATCAAATTATCATTAAAAGATTTTTCTTTATCTGCCATAAAGATAGCTTTTTTTAAAATTTCTTTTTCATTTTCTTTTAATGAGTTTTCTACACATTTATTTAAGGTTTCTAAAATCCTATCTAACATTTCATCGGTAGCTTTATTTGTGAATGTTAAGCATAATATATCTTTTGGATTTACGCCGTTTATAAGCATTGCCACAACTCTCATTGAAAGTTGAAAAGTTTTGCCAGTGCCAGCTGAGGCTTCAAGAGCTATACTTTTATTCTTGTCTATAGGATTTATTATCATAAATTATCGTCCACAAATATCTTTATAATCACAATATGTGCATGTAGCTTTTTTAGTAGTTTGAGTAAATGGTATATCTACATTAAAAAGATTATCTAATGTATTTATTAAAAATTCCTTAAAATTGTCGTAATTATCCATATTAAAACCATTTATATATTTAAATTTTTCTTTTATATCAAAATAATAAAGGTTTTCTGGTAATATCTTTAAGGATAGCTCACATAACAACGCATAAAAAGGCATTTGAATATCTGTTACTTTTGTAAAATCAATTTCAGAAGATG
>JAZSQT010000131.1:0-2022 GCA_045538075.1 Mucispirillaceae bacterium | reverse complement strand
ATATTTTACTATAAATTATAATATATAAAAAATACGATAATTAATACATACGACATATTTGTTGACAACATTTTAAAGTATTTATAAATTAAATTGTGAATAAGTTAATAATAATTTTATCATTGTTTTTTATTTTTTCTATTTATTCTTCTGTTTATGCAGAAAACAAGCATTATGAAAATTTTAAATCTCTATTTGAAAATTGGAATTTAACTCTTGGTGGTGGGTTATTAATTCAACCAGAATATCAAGGTTCTGATAAGATGAGAATTATTTTCTTGCCTATTGCTGCTCCTATTTATAGAAAATTTTTATATTTTACTCCAATGGGTATTGGAACGTATTTTCCAATTTATAAATTTAAAATATTAGGCAAAGTAGGATTAGGTTACGACTTATTTAAAATTAGTGGCGAAAGAAAAATAAATGGTTTAGATGATGTAGAAAAAGGAATGATATTAGATACTGGATTAATATTTAATATAAACAAATACTTTAATGCAAACATAAATGCACGAAAAGTTTTTTGGGGTAGTGATAGTTTGCATATTGATGCAAAGATAACAACTAAATATGAATTTGAAGAAAAAGTTACACTTTCTTTATCTGTTATGGGAACTTTTGGCGATAAAAAATATATGAAATTTAAGTTTGGAATAACACCTAATCAATCAATAATTTCTGGATTTCCAGTATATGACCCTGCTCCTACTTTCAAATCTATTGCAGTTGAAATTGCTGTTAAAGTAAAGATTATAAAAAGTTTATCTTTAACATTTTCCCATTCTGAAGGATTTTTATTAAATGACGCAACAAAGAGTCCGACAACTTTTAGGATACGTCAACCAAGAACATTAATGATGATAAATTATTTCTTTTAATCACCATTTATTCCTATACTTTTAAAATAATCTGATATTTCATGTTTACTTTCTCTATTTGCAATATCAACAGCAGTTAATCTATTAATATTTTTGATTTTATAATCTGCCCCACTATTAATCAACAATTTTACTACTGGCAAACTATTTCTAATTACTGCATCATGAAGAGGAGTATTGCCGTCCATTGGTTTAACTGCATTTAAATCGTATCCAGCTTTTATAATAGTTTCAATAACAACTAAATTATCTTGTTTAACAGCAGCATGAAGAACAGTCCCTCCAGAAGTGTCTCTTATATCTTTATGGGGATTACTTCTTAATAACTCAACAACTTTTTCTATATCACCATTTGATGCAGCTTTATGTAGTATATCTCTTTTTGCTTGAGCAAAAACATTTGATACTAAAAATATTGTTATTAATAATGTATATAAAATTCTCACAATTTCACCTATTTATCTGAGCTTCTAACTCATTACGATTAGAAATATTTTTTTCATTTCTATCTATTGCATTATATATTAAGTTTCTTTGGTTAGATTTTAATTTTATATTTTCAGAAATTATTTTTTCTAATATTTTAATTGCTTCTTCATAATTTCCATTTATCTCTAAACAAAGACTATAATTATATGCTACAGAAGGAATATTTTTATATTTTTCGTAAACATTATTCCATAATTGACAAGCTCTATCTATTTTTCCATTCTTAACTAATTTAATAGCATCTTTAAATAATATTTTTGAATTTTCATCTTCTATGCCTTTACTGTCGTCCATAACTTCAATATGGATTGGAACTATATATGGAGATATATCTTCTTTAAACTTATTAAGAATTTTGTTTATAGCCCTTCTTTCAAGAACAGATATAGGGGTTGTAGCAGTATTGTCAACACATTCATCTGTAGATGCTCTTTCTGTAAAACTTTTTGAATATATTACTTCTCCAGTAGATATACTCGTCAATTTTGGAACGGCAGTAATAGAAAAACTTTTATTATAACAAGTAACTTTATATTCTCTACACTTATTGTTTTCACATTTAGTTCTTGTATCGTAATATACTCTTTCGTCCTTATGACCAGATATAGTGCCAGTCCATATAGCATCTATTGCTAACAGTTTTCCCATTTCT
>JAZSQT010000030.1:0-6703 GCA_045538075.1 Mucispirillaceae bacterium | reverse complement strand
TAAATTGATTGATTTTATCTATTATAGAATTAATCTGAGGATATATATTCATTGATGTTATCATTATATCTCTTTCTTCTAATTTATAAAAATCAATATCTTTATTTAGAGCCATTGTTATTATTTCTTCTGTTTTAATTGCAACATCATTAAAAGTATATTTAATATGCTTTATATTTTCTTGATTAAACGAAATATTTTTTATCAAATCACTAATTTCGTCAAAATTATCAAAAAATATAAAATTGTCTTTAAAGTCTGTATATAATTGTGATAATTCCTTATTTATTTCATTAGTAGTTACTATAACTTTTTTGTTGTATTGTAGTGCTTGTATTATAGGTAATCCAAAACCTTCGTATTGACTTGGAAAAATTAAACAAGTGCAGTTTTTGTATAACAAATCTATATAACTTTCTTGTAAAGCACCAGATTCATAAAACACTATATTTTTAATTTTTGATTTAATTTTATAACCGATTACAACGAAATTTTGATTAATGTTTGATAGTATATCAATAATATCTTTAATAGCTTTGTGGGGATAACTGTTGCCTAAAACTAAAATATAATTTTTAAAAGGTAACTTATGATTTATTGTTTTGTTTATATTGTCGTAGATAGGTAAAGCAGGTGGTATATGGTATATTTCAAGTTTATTGCTTAAATTTGGAAAAGCCGTTAAAATATCATTTTTTACAAACTCACTAATAGATATAATAATATTGCTATACTTTATCATATTTTCAAAAACAAAGGGATTAACGTTTATTGAATAGTATCTACATCTATAAAAAATCAAATCTAATACTGTTTGTATAATTTTAAGACAGTATTTGTTTAATATAATTGCAAGTTTAGGGTCATATATATGGCTAAATGTAATGCCTATATGATAAAAATCAGAAATAGTATTTTGATAGATAATTTTACAATTATATTTCTGTAAGTTAAAGAAAGTTGCTACTTCTTTAGTGGCTAAAATATGAAATTCATATTTTGTAGAAAAATTTGCAACTAACTTTTCTAATAAATTTAATCCATATATAGATGAACCATTGTAAGTAGCAGTAAGGTGATGTAAGCTAATTAAGATTTTTGGTTTAATATTATCTTTATATAAAACTTTTGCGAATTTGTCGTAAATTGATACATTTTCATTTATGTATTTATTAAGGATATTAATATGTGATTTATTGTTATTTTCAATAAAATATGTATTTTTAAGAAATATCTTGTTGGCAACAATAGAAGAAAAACCGTAATTGCTAATTTTTAATGAAAAATTGATTATTGCACTATTAATATCTTTGTCATTTTCATTTAAAAAACCGAAACATCTTATTAAGTTTCCTTTAATTAAGATACACATTGACGATAGATAAGGAGCAATATGGTATCTTGGCAATATATTTTTTATTGTGTCGTGTATTTGAGATGATTTATTTACATCTTCTTGAAAAACATTTGCTTCTTGTATAGGGATAGTTAAAATTCCCATATTTGAACCTCTTGGAGATACTGCTCCATGACGGTCAGTTAATAACAATATACTATTAAGTTCTTCTAAATATTCAGTATTAAAATCTGATGTAGATAAAATTAATAGATTTTCTACAATATTTTTTGCTATAATATTACATTGCTTTATAAAGTCATTAGGTGTAGGACAATAAACATACTTAGTATCTTGTTGATTAGATAATACGTATGTATTATTAGAAAAAAGGCTTACTTTATTTACTAATAACTCAACATCTTGATGATTAATATTGTGGTTGTTTTGAATAATTATAGTAGTTAATTTTTTCATAATTGCCATTTAAGATGATTGAAATCATATTAATTTTATTTTTATTTGTAAAGAAATATTTGTTAATAATGATGATATATATACAATAAGAAACGTGAAAAAAAGTTTACTAAAAATTAATAAAAAAAGTGCTTAAATTTTAAGCAAAGTTGTAAGAAAATTATAAATAAAGGATTTTAGTCGTGATATTTAAAAGTTATGAACAAGTTTTCAACAATATTTTATGAAAAAAATATCTTGACAAGTTAAAACCTTGAAAAATCAAGCTATTTTTGTAAGTTATTTATAGTTAAGGAAATTTTTTATTGATGCTAAAAAGACTTGAAAATACATAGGTTTGCAAGACTTGAGTTTTCAACAAGTTATCAACAGGTTTTCAACAAGGAGTTGTTATGGTAATAAAAATATCTGATACAACAAAGAATTATCTTTTATGCGAAGCAAGAAAATCAATTTATAATGAATTAGGCATAGATTATAAGAATAATCATACGTATATCGGTGATGAAATTTCTGTAAAATATGGTGCTTTTGTAACTTTAAATAAAAATAATCAATTAAGAGGCTGTATAGGAATAATGGTTGGCACAAAGCCTATTGCTGATACTATTAGAGATATGGCAAAGTCTGCAGCATTTAATGATAATCGTTTTATGCCAGTTACAAAAGAAGAATTAGACAATATTCAGATTGAGATAACTATTCTTTCTCCTTTAAAAAGCACTACTATAGATGAAATTGAAGTTGGTAGAGACGGTTTGCTATTAGAGTATAAAGGTTTTTATGGAGTATTGTTGCCTCAAGTTGCAGTTAATCATAATTGGAGCAAGGAAGAGTTTTTAGATAATTTATGTATTAAAGCAGGACTTAATAAAAATACTTGGAGAGAGAAAAATATAACACTGTATCGTTTTAGTGGTTATATTTTTAGCGAGTAATATAGTAGTTTTATATACATTTATAAACGGAGAATTATATTAATATTTATTAGAATTATTACGTAAAAGATGTAATTAAATTTAAAGATATTCTTCTTAAAATATTTTTAAAACTTATTGACAAAAATAGATAAATAATCTTAATATAATAAAGCTGTTAGATTTTTGAGTGTATATAAATTAGTGCAATAATTTAATATTTTTTTAAGAGGTGTTTTTATGCCAAGAAACGACCTTACGTCCTATCCTAAAAAGATGGGCTACCGTAAACATCCGGGTATGGTTGCGTGGTTGCTCCACCGTATTACTGGAGTAATTATCGTGTTGTATTTTGTATTCCATATGCTTGGGTCATCGGGAGTTTGTTCTTTCCTTCCCACTATAGTGCAAAATAAAATAGTTGAAGCTGTTTTACTTGTATCTTTAACTTTTCACGCATTAAACGGTGTTCGTATAATGCTAATGGAGTTTTGTCATGCTGCAGAAAGGCAAAATTTCAAAAAAGATGTGTATATAGTATATTTCCTTACTGTTGTTATTTCAGCTGTTGGATTATACTTGATGTTTGGTTAAGGGGTGCGAAATGAAAAGATACAAATATAGTGGCACTGGTAATAATGGAACTTTTTCATGGGTAATGCAGAGGATTTCGGCATTAGTCCTTTTGGTTGTTGTTTTTTACCATTTTTTTGGAATGATTACTGGTGCGTATGATGGAATGATACGTTTCGTATTAGGTTGTGCTTTAGCATTTGGTACTTGGCACGCTGTTAATGGTCTCAAGATGATTACAGACGATTACGTTTCAAGTCGTGGTTTACGTGCTGCTCTATTGATTTTTTATTGGGTAGTAGGAATTATTGTCCTTATTCAAGGGCTTAGTATTTTGCCGTAAAAGGGGTATATATAATGTCAACAAAAATAGAATATCATGAATACGATGTCCTTGTGGTAGGTGCAGGTGGTGCAGGCTTAAACGCAGCTCAAGTGGCATCTCAATACGTTAAAACTGCAGTTATTTCAGAAGTTTATCCTACAAGAAGTCATACAATTTCTGCTCAAGGTGGAATTTCTGCATCTTTAGGTAATTTAGAAGAAGATAACTGGCACTGGCATATGTTTGATACAGTTAAAGGTAGCGACTATTTATGTGATCAAGATGCTGCTGAATATCTTTGCCGTAAAGCTCCCGAGATGATTATAGAATTGGAGCATATTGGATTGCCGTTTAATAGAACTCCAGAAGGCAAAATTGCTCAACGTCCTTTCGGTGGTCATACAGCAGAATACGGTAAACGTCCAGTTAAACGTGCTTGTTACGTTGCAGATAGAACTGGTCATGCAATGCTTCAAACATTATTTGAAAAAGCAGTTGCTCAAGGCACACAATTTTATAGCGAATTTTATGCGTTAGAACTTATTAGAAATGATGATAGAGTTTGTGGCGTTCTTTGTATGAATATACAAGACGGCTCAATTCATTTATTCCATTCAAAAGCAGTTATTTTTGCTACTGGTGGAAACTGCCGTATATATGAAACTACATCAAATGCCCATATAAATACTGGCGATGGTCTTGCTCTTGCAATGCGTGCTGGCTTTTCTTGGGCTGATCCAGAGTTTTTTCAATTCCACCCAACTGGTATATATGGACATGGTAACTTAATTACAGAAGGTGTTCGTGGAGAAGGTGGTATTCTTCTAAATGGTAAAGGCGAACGTTTTATGGAACGTTATGCACCAACTATTAAAGACCTTGCTCCAAGGGATATTGTGTCAAGGTCTATGGTTAAGGAAGTTCTTGCTGGAAACGGTGTTGGTCCAAATAAAGACCACGTACTTTTAAAAATTGACCATATTGGTAAAGAAGCAATTATGGAAAAACTTCCAGGTATTCACGAACTTTCTATGGTTTTTGCAGGTGTTGATTGCACTAAAGAGCCGATTCCAGTTATGCCTACAGCTCATTATCAAAATGGTGGTATTGCAACAAACTATCTTTCTGAAGTTATTAAAGGATATGGTAGTGATGCAGAGAAAGTTTATCCTGGTTTTTATGCTGCTGGAGAATGTGCTGCAAATTCAGTTCACGGTGCAAACAGACTTGGAACTAACTCACTTTTAGACTTAGTTGTTTTTGGTAGAACGGCTGGTGAAATGGCTGCAAAATTTGCAAAAGAAAATAAAGCAGCAGATTTACCAGAAAATGCAGGTGCAGAAGGTCTTAAAATTTTAGGAAAATTTGCTAATTCAAATGGTAAAAATACTTTTGGTCCATTGTATAAAGAGCTTACTACTCTTATGCAAAATAAAGCAGGTGTTTTTAGGACAGAAGAATATATGACTGAAGCTCTTAAAGAACTTGATGAAATTGAAGCAAAACTTGACGACTTTAAAGTTGCAGATAAATCTTCAGTTTACAACTTAGAACTTATAGAGGCTCTTGAGCTTAACAATATGGTAATGGTATCTAAAGCTGCTACAAAAGCTGCTCTTTTAAGAAAAGAATCTCGTGGAGGTCATTCTCGTGAAGATTATCCAGAAAGAGATGATAAAGAGTATTTAAAACATACTAATGCCACACTCAGTAGCGATGGAAAAGATATTGAAATTACTTATCGTCCAGTAAGATTGCAACCTCTTACTGTTGAATCTTTCCCACCTAAACCAAGAGTTTATTAAGATTAAAGGAAGGCAATTATGAGCAAATTTGTTAATATTGAGATACTCAGATACGACCCAGATAAAGATAAAAGAGCTTACTACCAAACTTATAAGGTAGAAATTCGCCGTCCCGGTATGCTTATGCTTGCGGCATTAAACCAAATTAAATGGGAGCAAGATCCTACATTATCGTTCCGTAGGTCTTGTCGTGAAGGTGTTTGTGGTTCAGACGGTATGAATATTAATGGCGTAAATATGCTTGCTTGTATGACTAAGGTTGAAGACTTAGGAACAGATCATATAGTTATACAACCTCTTCCAGGTATGCCAGTAATGAGAGATTTAGTTGTTGATATTAGTGATTTTATTAATAAGTTTATTACAGTAAAACCTTATATCATACGTAAATCACCTATGCCAGACAAAGAAATTTATCAATCTCCAGAAGATAGAAAATTAATAGATGGATTATATGAATGTATTCTTTGTGGTTGTTGTTCTTCATCGTGTCCAAGCTACTGGTATGATAAGGATTATTTAGGTCCTAATGCTTTTTTAAGAGCATGGCGTTACTTAATTGATAGTCGTGATGAGGGTGCTGACGAAAGATTACCAATCCTTAACGATAAACATGGAGTATGGAGATGCCACACAATTTATAACTGTGTTGAAGCATGTCCTAAAGAACTTAATCCAACTAAGGCTATTGTTGGTATTAGAAAAATGTTACTTGATAAAAAATTCTAACTTTTTCATACAACTCCTTTATTTTTGGGCCACCTTTTTTAAGGTGGCTTTTTTTTTGTAGATTAAAATCATATTTATACTTTCAATAAAACTATCGCTTGTAAGTGGCAAAGTAACGAAGTAATCCATAAACAGTTAATAAAAAATATTATAACGAAATATTTAGTAAAATATATAGATTGCTACGAAAAACTGGCGTTTTTCTCGCTAGTGACTTTAAAACAGTCATTACGAGGAGTGGAACGACGAAGTAATCCAGTAAAAAAGAAAAAAGGGTTAATAAGAAATTTAAAAAAATCTATTTATAAAACTTTCATTTATTTAATCTGAAATAATAAATAAATATAAATTTTTAAATAGAATTGAAAGGATAATAATATACATAAAGAATACAATTTTTGAACTCAGAAGTAATGACATATATTTATTCAATGCTTTTTGGGAGCTTTGGGTGAAACCCCGAGCGTAAGCGAGTTTGCGACCTTATTGAATAAATATATGGAATGCTTTTACTTCTGGAGAAAAAATTGTGTTCTTTAGG
>JAZSQT010000122.1:0-2089 GCA_045538075.1 Mucispirillaceae bacterium | reverse complement strand
CTTTCCCCAATACTCATTAAGGACAACATTTCGCCTTGCTGTATTGTATTCAGATGGATTATCATTGTAATATGTTTCGTCAACGTTCCTTAGTTCATCAGCCTCTTCTAAGCTATAAGATAATGACTTGATGACATCATCAACATTGTCATATATTCCCTCGTTTTCTTTCCTCTTAAGAAAATCTATAGTAACAATCTTACGATGGATTATGTATTGTGCCTCTTCTATGTTGCGTGCTGTAGGGTCAAATAAGAACTCTGCCGACGATAAAACAGAGATGATAGGTTGATTTTTCTTAATAGTGCTTGCTTTATATGTAACGTTATACAAATTGCCTTGCAAATCATCAACACCGACAAGTTCGGTGGAAATAATTTCTACCCCTTGCCCCTCTAAATACATCACATCAGCTTCGTATAATTCTTCTTGATACTCTTTATCTTCCATCTCTTTTACCCAAGAGACTTTAATAATTGACAAGCCTTTCAAGAGTGCATCGCTAAAGACAGTATTACATATCAAAAAGAAAGGATTAAGCTGTGTTAATTGCCAATTAAGAAGTGCTTGAAGTTTCTTCGCCTTATCTAAATCTTCAGCACTTCTGCCAGTAATATTAATGGGTTCTTTCGTAAAAAGTAGCCTCATTAAGTCTGGCATAACAGCTCTAATTGTTGTCATTATATCACGACTAACATAAAACGATTTAGGCATTTTGTATAAGTCGTTATCATAACAATTTGGCTTTCCGTCAAAAAGACGTTCCCATTTCTCAAAATCATCTTTAAGATTATTAGTGTAATAATCTGTTGCTATTCTTTTGTCCTCTTTCACAATTTCAAGAAGTTCTTTATCTTTGATTTTAATTTTAAACTCGTTCATAAAAACCTATACTCATATCGTTGTTGTTTCCTCTCACTTCTTCTGCAAAAGTAAGAGCCAAGGCGTCGGCACTATCTGGAGACTTTATCCCTCGTCTATCCTTTTGTTTTTTCCCCTCTAAGTAAAGTTTTGAATTTGTGTCGCTAAAGAAATACATAGGAGCGATTAAGTCTTGTTTAAGTTGTTTGTCGTTAGGTAAATCAGCTCCCTCTGTTAGCCACTTACTCATATTACTCCACATTTCAGAACGTTTGTTTCCGTAAACTGACGATGTCGCTTGCGAGCTAAAATTTATCCCTCTCACTTGCCTATATCCTTGTTCCAGTAATCTATCTACAACCCCAGCACCAAGCCCAGTTTCATCTACAAAAACTATCTTAGGATTGAAGTCGTTTATTGCTTTAATTATATGTCCAGCAAGTTGCATAAGAGATAATCCATTTAATCGTGTAAGTTCCCATACCTTGCGACCTTGTCGTTTAACAATTACGCTTTCATCGTCTCCGTATCTTGATACATCAACACCTATAACACGTGGGCTATCTTTGTAAACTTCGTAATCAATATGGTTATTTATTGCCTCATCAACAGATAATTCACTAATAAGATTTTGAAAGGCTTTGTTAGGAAATAACCCACGCACCCTAATTCTAATGAAATCGCTATCTTCTCCCCATTGCTCTACAAGGTCTTGTATATTTTCTTTATTAGTAATCTCTACTGTGCGACTATCTATTGTATATTTCTTGATAAAACTATCGTCCCATTTAAAGAAATCTCTGAAACGTCCAGTAGCTTGAGTAGGGTTACCAAACACGCAAAATAACCGTTGTGTATCATTGTCGGTAAATACACCCTCAATGTTGTCGTATATAATGTCTGGAATTGCCGACCCCTCGTCAACCAAAACTACACAACGTTTGCCAGCGTTATGAAGTCCAGCAAACCCCTCTGGTCGTTGTTGTGAGTTAGGGGTGGCATCAAATCGCCAAGTATTATTTCCTATTTCTTCACCAAATAAAGCCGTTTTAGTCATCTTTAACAAGCCTTGACAAATAGGAGATAAGTTATACCATTTAGATAATTCAGCCCACGTTTTAGTTACGAGCTGTGTTTCGGTATTAGCTGTGATTATTCCTCGTGTGTCTTTCCTAAACATAGACCATAGAATAATCCAAGACATTAAAAAGTCGGAGGCCAAGCGGTC
>JAZSQT010000021.1:0-16247 GCA_045538075.1 Mucispirillaceae bacterium | reverse complement strand
ATTAGGTAGTAATAATTATAAAAAAGCTCTTAATTCTCATGAAAAAAATGAATATAATATTAATGAGGCAATTACTTGGTTTAGTAAAGTTAGCAAATCTTCTCCAGATTATAAAAATGCAAAAGCATATATTAGTAAATTAAATAATATAAAAAACAAAGGTAATTAATTATGAAGTTAATAGATTTTTCATCGGCAAAAATTTTAATAATTGGTGATATAATGCTTGATAGATACTATTTTGGTAATGTATCAAGAATATCTCCTGAAGCACCAGTGCCAGTTGTTGCTGTGGAAAAAGATATATATACATTAGGTGGAGCTGGTAACGTAGCAAATAATATATCTAACCTAAATGCTTATTGTAAAATTTTATCAACTGCATCAGAAGATATTTCTGGTAGAAATTTAAAGAATCTTTTAAAAAATATAAATTGTGATTACTTCTTTGTTGACAATGGTGTTCCTACCACGACTAAATTGCGTGTCATTGGAGAGAAACAGCAAATAGTTAGAGTTGATTTTGAAGAAGTAAGACAACTTTCTCCTAAAGCAACAGATATTTATAAAGAAAATATTTTAAAGGAAATTGATCAGTATAATTCTGTAGTTATTTCTGATTATGGAAAAGGTGTTTGCACTGAAGAAATGTGTAATTTTATCATAACTCAGTCAAAAAAATATAATATTCCAGTTATAATTGATCCTAAGGGAAGTGATTGGACAAAATATTATGGTGCAACAATTGTTACTCCAAATGTAAAGGAATTAAGTGAAGTAGCTGGAATTTCAATAAAAAATAATGATTACGATATAATCTCTGTAGGTAGAGAAATTAGAGAGAAATATAATATAAAGTATTTAGTAGTTACACGTTCAGAAAAAGGTATTACTATTATATCTAATAATGAATATAAACATATACCTACTACAGCAATGGAAGTTTTTGATGTGTCAGGTGCTGGAGATACTGTTGTTGCAACTATGGCTTCAGCATTGGGAGCTGGTTATAACCTTGAAGAAACTGTTGAACTTGCAAATTCTGCCGCAGGAGTTGTAGTCGGAAAAGTTGGTACTGCTCCAATTTTGATAGATGAATTACGTTTTGCAATGAATTGTACAACTCATTCTAAAATTATTCCCTATAATAAAATAAATTTAGTTATAGAAAAAGAAAGACTAAAAGGAAAAAAGATTATATTTACTAATGGTTGCTTTGATATTATTCATAGAGGTCATGTAGATTATTTAATTAAAGCTAAGGCATTGGGAGATATTCTTATATTAGGTTTAAATAGTGATTCTTCCGTTAAACGTTTAAAGGGAGAGACTAGGCCTATAAATAATGAATATGATAGAGCATTTATTTTATCAGCATTAGAAGCAATTGATTATATCACAATATTTACTGATGATACACCTTTAGAGCTTATAAAAATTATTAAACCAGATGTGCTTGTAAAAGGTGGAGATTATAAGGCAAATGAAGTTGTAGGAAGAGAACATGCTAAAAGTGTTGAGATTATCAAATTTATTGATGGATATTCAACTACAAATACAATAAATAAAATGAAAGGAGATAATTAATGATACTTGTTACTGGTGGTGCAGGATTTATTGGTTCAAATATTGTAAAAGGTCTTAATAATAAAGGAATTGAAGATATAATTATAACAGATAATTTAACAAATGGTAATAAACATAAAAATTTAAATAGAATTAATTTTAATGATTTTATAGATAAAGAAGATTTTGATATTAATAATTTTTTTGAAAAAAATAAAATAGAAGCAGTTTTTCATCAAGGAGCTTGTTCTTCTACAACTGAAAGTAACGGTAAATATATGATGAAAAATAATTATGAATATACAAAAAATATTCTTGAAGCGTGTATTAAACATAATGTTAGATTAATTTATGCGTCAAGTGCATCTGTATATGGAAATGGAGATAAAGGATTTAAGGAATCTTTAGAATGTGAATATCCTTTAAATGTTTATGCTTTTTCTAAATATCAATTTGATAGATATATTACAAAATTATTTTCAACATTAAAAATTCAAGTAGTAGGTTTGAGATACTTTAACGTTTATGGACCTCAAGAAAATCACAAAGGTAAAATGGCTTCAGTAGCATATCATATGTTTAACCAAATAAAAAATGGTGAAAGTATGAAACTTTTTGAGGGAAGCGAAAACTTTATTAGAGATTTTATTCATGTAGATGATGTAGTATCTGTAAATATGTTTTTTTATGAAAACAGAGATATTTCAGGCATTTTTAATTGTGGAACTGGAAAAGCAGAAAGTTTTTGTAAAATTGCAGAAGCATTAAAAGATATATATAAAGATGCTAAAGTAGAAACTATTCCTTTCCCAGACTCTTTAAAGGGAAAATATCAGACATATACGGAAGCTGATATTTCAAAATTAAGAGAAGCTGGTTATAAAAAAGAATTTATCAATTTATTTGATGGAACAAAAAAGTATGCAAATATTCTTGAAACTACTGGAGGTTATATAGTTTGAGTATCAAAAAAATAAGTTATACAAGAAAATTAGATACTTTTGCTGGAATTCCATTATTATTTGCTTTAACTGGATTAGGAAAATCAAGACAGAGTTCATTGCCTCCTCATATATCTAAAGTGGCATTTTTAAGAATGAGTTCAAAAAGAGATACTATTTATATTGAGGCTGCTATCAATGCTTTAAAAGTTCAATATCCAAATGCAGAAATATTTTTTTTTGCAAGTAATGATAATTTTGAAGTTGCAAAATTAATTAAGAATGTTAATAAAGTTATAAAAATTTATCCAGATAATTTAAAAAGAAGTATAAAAGCTGTTAAATCTGCTGGTGAATTTGATGTATGGATTGACTTTGGTATATACTCAAGATTTGAAGCAATACTTACTTTTTTTGCAAAATCTTATTATAAGGTTGGATTTAAGACAGAAAATGCTCATCGTCATTTTCCTTATGATGCAATTGTTGATTTTTCTTTATCTAAACATATATTAGAGTCGTATTCTGATATATTAAAATTGTTAAATGTTAAAGGTAACTTATTTCATCTTTTTATAAAAGAAGAAACAGAAGAAAAGGATAATAAATTAATAATTTTTAATATGTTTCCAGACCATGAAGATTTTACTATACGATGTTGGAATGATAATAATTGGAAGTATTTGTTATCACGATTAAATGGTATGGGTTATAAAGTTGCAATAATTGGAGATAAAAAATATACTGAAATTGCTGATAAATTTACAGAAACAATAGGTGATTTAGATGTAGATTACTACGTTGGTAGATATGATGAAAAGTCTTATTATTCGTTATTATCAAAAGCAATATTGTTAGTATCTGTAGATTCATGGATTATTTCGTATGCTTCATCATTAAATATTGCAACAGTAGGAATATATGGTCCTACTTCGGCTAAATTGTATGCTCCATTATCAAAAAAGTCTATAAATATAAATTCTTCATTATCGTGTTCTGGTTGTCAAAATATTTTTGAAGATAATGAGTGTAAAATTCAAGACAAAAATTGTATGTCATACATTGATGCAACATACGTTGAAGCAGAAATATGTAAGCTCCTAAAGGAATGTTATGAGAAAATATAATGCTATACATTACAGAAATACATACTATTTTATACTATTATTAATTTCAGATACATTATCATATATACTTTCTTTATCATCTGTTTTTTTTTCAATACAGGTAATAGAAAAATACGTAGAATATAATTTTGCTATTGAAAATACAGTTAGTTCATTAATATTAGTATTTATATTTTACGTTTCCTTTATAATATTGTTAGGTATGCAAGGTTTATACTCATCAAGGAAACCTTTTTGGAAGGAATTTCGTAATATATCAATTTCTGTCATTTTATTTTCATTGTTTTTAGTATCTGTATTTTATTTTGATAAAACTGGTTATATATCAAGATTATTTATCTTGCTTATATTTATATACTTGTTATTTTTTACAATTTCTTTTAGATTTTTAATTAAAAATAAAATACTTGCAAAAGGTTTTTTACGTAATAATACAATAATCATTGGTAATTTTAATGAAGTAGAAAGTAAAGCAATTAAGTTTGAAAAAGAGAAGTCTTTAGGATTCAATATTATAGGCATAATTACTGTAGATAAGTCAGAAAGCAGAAAATTTAAAAATTATGATATATTAGGTAGTATTAATAGAATTAATGATATATTAAAGACGTATAATGTTAACTCATGTATATTTTTACCGTCTGCGTTAAAATATCAAGGTATTTCAAGCATAATAAATATTTTACAGCTACAACTTTATGAAATAATAATTGTTCCAGAGTATAAGGGAATGCCATTTTCAAATGCAGAAATTATGCAAACTTTAGAAACAGAGTTAAGCTATGTGCAAATAAAAAATAATTTAAAATCACTTCTCAATAGGTTTATTAAAAGAACTATAGATTTAATATTATCAATTATCTTGTTACCTTTCGTTCTTTTAGTAGTATTACTAATAGGAGTTATTATTAAAATAACATCTAAAGGCCCAATATTTTATACTCAAAAACGAATTGGAAGATACGGCAAAATTATTAATATATTAAAATTTCGTTCTATGTATATAGATGCAGATGAAAGGTTAAAAAATATATTAAAAGATAAAGAAAAAGCAGAAGAATGGGAAAAAACACATAAATTAAAAGATGATCCACGTATTACATTTATTGGTAAATTTTTAAGAAAAACATCTTTAGATGAGTTGCCACAAATTTTTAATGTATTGAAAGGCGATATGAGTTTAGTTGGTCCACGTCCAGTTGTTGAATATGAATTAGAAAAATATTATAAAGATTATTCATCATATTACTTAATGGTTAGACCTGGTATAACAGGATTATGGCAAATTAGTGGTAGAAGCAACACTAGTTACGAGTTTAGAGTTGCAAAAGATACGTGGTATGTTCTTAATTGGTCATTATGGCTTGATATTATTATTATGCTTAAAACTCCTATAGTTGTGTTTAGGCAAGAGGGTGCTTATTAAATTATGAAAACTAAAAATTATTTTATTCAAACCTTTGGTTGTGCAATGAATGAATACGATTCTGAACGTATTGCTTCTGTTGCAGAGAATAAAGGTTATCTTCCATGTCAAAAAATTGATGAAGCAGATCTAATAATATATAATACATGTAGTGTTAGAGAAAAACCTTACGTTAAATTAGCCAGTTATTTAGGGCAAATAAAAGTATTAAAGGAAGCAAATACAAATTTAAAAGTTGGAATTACTGGCTGTATTGCTCAACAAGATGGAAATGAATTATTAAAAAAATTTAAAGTAGTAGATTTTGTTGTTGGAACAGATGCATTATCAAGATTAGATGAGATTTTAGATAGTGTGCTTTCTGGAAAAAAAATATCAGATACAGAAGAAAATAATTCAGATGAGTATTCATTGGCCGTATTTAATCGTAAAAAATCATTATTTGCAAATGTTACAATAATGAAAGGTTGTGAAAATTATTGTAGTTATTGTATAGTCCCATTCGTTAGAGGAAAAGAAAGGTCTAGGAAACCAGATGAAATATTAGACGAAATTAAAAGACTTACAGATAATGGAGTTAAAGAAGTTTGTCTTTTAGGTCAGAATGTCAATTCTTATGGTAAAGATTTATCTTTAGATATTGACTTTTCTGATTTATTAAGAATTATTTCTGATATTGATGGCATTAAAAGGATACGATTTATTACGTCTCACCCAAAAGATTTTTCTCATAAAATGATTCATACTATCGCTGAAAGTGATAAAATATGTAAGTATATTCATCTTCCATTACAATCTGGCTCTAATAAAATATTAAAATTAATGAACAGAAAATATACTCTTGAAGAATACATTGAAAAAATTGATTATGCTAAAAAAATTATACAAAATATTTCTTTTACATCAGATTTTATAACTGGATTTCCTGGAGAAACAGAAGAAGATTTTATGGAAACAATAAATGCTGTTAAATATGTAGGTTACGACCAAATTTTTGCATTTAATTATTCTGTAAGACCTTCAACAGCTGCTGAAAGTATGGGTGATACAGTTAGTTACGAAATAAAAAATGAAAGATTATCTCGGTTATTTAAAGTTCAAGAAGAAATTTATAATGAAAAATTAAAAAATATGATTAATCGTAAAGTAAAAGTATTAATCAAAGAAAATAAAAATGATAATACATATATTGGTAGTAATGAAGCTGGAAAAAATATTGTATTTTCGTCTAAAAATAATTTAGAGATTGGACAATTAGTTGATATAATTGTTACAGAAGCTACACGTAAAGGTATAAAAGGGTGTTTAGTTGAATAATGTAAACAATATAGAACAAAGTATATATATTGGTCTTATTGTAGCATTATTATCTGTTTCAGCTTTTATAAGGATGCCGATGTATCCAATGTCTATTACTTTGCAGACTTTTATTATTTTTTTAATACCTTTAGTATTTGGCAGTAAAATATCCTTTATAAGTGTAGTAATTTATTCATTGTTAGGATTTCTGGGATTACCAATTTTTTCAAATGGTGGTGGTATTAGTTATATTTTTATGCCTACTTTTGGATATTTAATAGGATTTTTAATAAGTGTTTTAGTTTCAGGTTGGATATGTAAAGATAATAAAGGTAGAAAATCATTTATTATCGCTGGAATTATCTCTTTAATAATAATTTATACTTGCGGAGTTATAGGGGTATATATTAATATAAATTTCATACAAGATAAAAATATGTTATTTTCAACTGTTTTTATTTCGTGTATTGTTTTTATTATACCAGATTTACTAAAGTTATTTCTTGCTGTTATTTTAGCTCCTTACATACTGAAGGTAGTAAATAATATCAGTAATAGAGTTTAAATAATTGTTTTATTTGGAGTTTTTATATGCTTAAATTTTCTAATCTTGGTCAAATGCTTACAGCACAAGCTGATAAATGGGAGAAAAAACCACATATTTTCTTTAATGACGAAGTTTATACGTATCGTCAAGTTGAAAATGAAGCAAATAAAGGTGCAAGAGCATTAAAAAATCTTGGTATCAAGAAAGGTGATAGAGTTGCAATTATTATGGAAAATTGCCCTCAGTATATTATTGGTTTATTTATGATTTTTAAAACTGGAGCTGTAGCTGTTCCAGTAAATAATATGCTTACAGATGCAGAAATTGCATATATCCTTAATGATTGTGAAGCAAGGATTATTTTTACTTCAGAAAAATACGCATCAATGATGCCTTATTTAAAGGAGCACGTTAAATCTATTGAGCATATTTTATCTTGGGGAAAAATAACAGACGTATCTGAAGATATTGTTGAAATATCAAAGGAATTATCTAATAAACCTCTTAATTATGATTTTGGATTAGATGATTTAGTATTTTTAGTTTATACTTCAGGAACAACAGGACACCCTAAAGGAGCAATGCTATCCCACGGCAATTTACTTTCTGACGCAAAATCAATAGATGATTATTTTAAATGGGATCCAAAAGATAAATTTTTACTATTTTTGCCAATTTTTCACTCATATACATTGATGACATCAGTTTTTTATACAACATACTTAGGTTGTTCTATAATTATGCTTGGCTCTGTTATGGATTTGAAAACTAAAAAATTTAGAAATATTTTAATTTTTAAAAAACCGAGAGTTATTTTAGGAGTTCCACAAGTTTATCAAGCTCTTGCTAAAGCAAATATGCCTAAGTGGTTCATAAAATTATTTTATCCTATAAAACTTCATATTTCTGGTGGAGCTCCTCTTGCAGAAGAAACTTTAGAAGAATTTAAGAAAAAATTTGGTAGGCCAATATTAGAAGGTTACGGTTTAAGTGAAGCATCTCCAGTTGTATCTTTTAATACATTTGAGTGTCAAAAGGCTGGCACAGTAGGAAAGGTTTTGCCTGGTATTGAAGCTAAGGTTGTAGATAGTGATGATAGAGAACTTCCAATAGGAGAAGTAGGTGAGCTAATTATTAGAGGTGGCAATGTAATGAAAGGATATTGGAAAATGCCTAAAGCAACAGATGATGCCATTAAAAATGGTTGGCTTTTTACTGGAGATTTTGCTCGTATTGATGAAGATAATTTTATTACTATTGTTGATAGGAAAAAAGATTTAATTATTACTAAAGGAATGAATGTATATCCAAGAGAAGTAGAAGATGTGATTCAACAAGTTGAAGGAGTTGAAGCTGCTGCAGTAATTGGGGTTCCAATTGCTGGTAAAGATGAAAAAATATTAGCATACGTCAAATTATACGATGGTGCAAATGTTACAGTATCACAGATTAAAGAACATCTTAAGCATAATATAGCCTCTTATAAAACACCTAAAAATATATTTATAATTGATAATTTACCTTTAACAGCAACTGGAAAGGTTTTAAAACGTCAGTTAAAAGAGCAAGTATTAAATGGTGAATTTAAACTTGATTAATTTAGGTTGTATATATGTATAAAGTTTTGTTATATGCGTTACTTATAAATTTATTTATTAATGGTATTTCTAATGCTACATCGTATAGTAGCGATAGTATTATTGTTGGTAAATGTAACTTAAATGTATATGTCGCAGAAACTCCAGAAGAAAAAAGAAAAGGAATGTTAGGCTTTACGAAGAATACTTTTAATAAAGATGGTATGATTTTTTTAGGTTCTATACATCAAAAACAGTATTATCATACTATTGGTATGGAAATGGATATTTATATAATTGGCGTAAATACTGTTGGATATAAACGATATAAAGTTAACGATAAAGCAATTTTTGCTCCATCAGGCAAGAAAGTAATAACAGTGTATGGAGATTCTGTATTGGAAATACCAAAGAAACTTTATAGAGAAAAGTTTAAAAATTGCCTATATGAGTAACAAGGATTTATTCGTGAATAATCTGTTTATATATCCAAATAAAAAAGATACAAATATTCTTGCTTTTACTACAAAAAAATATGGATATTGTAACAATAAGTTAGTTGAAAATTTTGATTTCAATATTTTTTCTGAAAATAGCACGTATAATATTCTTAAAAATATTGAGTTATTAAAAGAATATCATAGAATAAATAAATTAATGTTGCTAAAGCAAGTTCATGGCAATAAGGTTTTATCTATAAATCAAAATAATTACTCTGATGTTTTTCTATCTGAAGCAGATGGTCTTTATACTACTGAAAAAAATATTGCTTTTGGTATATTTACAGCTGACTGTTTTCCTGTGTTATTATGGGGTAAAAAATCTATATCTGCATTGCATTGTGGTTGGAGAAGTATAAACAGTTCTATAATTGAAGAAAGCATTAAATTATTTGAACAAAATAATGATTTCCCAGAATATGTATATGTAGGACCTGGTATATGTAATAAATGCTATGAAATTAGTCAAGATATGGTTGATAAACTTAATAAAAAATATAAGCCTGAAATTTTTATTGAAGAAAGAGATGGTAAACTATTCTTAAATTTAAGAAAACTACTTGAATATGTTTTATTGATAAATAACATAGACAAGTATGAATTTAGTGATTTTTCTTCTTGTTGTTCAGATGATTTATATTCATATAGAATAGAAAATGGTATGACTGGAAGAATGTTATCTGTAATTATGAGGCGATAAGTTTTGAGTATCTGTGATAACTATAAATCAATATTAAATAAAGTCTCAAAAGTTGCGTTAGATAATAATAAATGTATTGACGATATATTAATTTTAGCTGTATCTAAAACTCATAGTGTTGATAAAATAGTTGAAGCTATAGATTGTGGAATAAAAGTCTTTGGTGAAAGTAGGGTTCAAGAAGCTATTGAAAAAATAAATTATATAAAGTCGTTATATAAAGATATAGAATTTCATTATATAGGTAAAATTCAAAGAAATAAAGTAAGTAAGATTGTTGAAAAATTTTCTCTAATTTATTCTGTAGATAGAAAGGAAGTCTTAAATATTGTTAACGATAAAGCTAAAGAAATTAGTAAACTTCAAGATATATTAATACAAATTAATATATCAAGGGAACAACAAAAATCTGGTGTTTTAGTTGAAAATTTAGAAAGTTTATTAGATGAAACTATAAGAATGGATTATATTAACTTAAAAGGTTTTATGATGATGCCACCTAATGAAGAAGACCCAGAACTTAACAGAAAGTATTTTAAAGAAATGTATAATTTATTTATAAAATATAAAAATTATAAGAATTTTAATTTAAGTATTTTGTCAATGGGTATGAGTGGTGATTTTGAAATAGCTATTAGTGAAGGGGCAAATAATGTTCGCATTGGCTCCACAATATTTGGCGATAGATTATAGGTGAGATAATGTCTATTATATATTTTTTTATTAAAGCATATATTATTATTTTAATGTTTAGGTTTGTTGCAACTAAACAAGAACTTACATTTAATCCTTTAGGTAAAACAGTTGCGTTGTTAACAGACCCTGTTTTCAAAAATTTTAAAGTGTCAAAGGAACAATCAGATAAATTTATTCCTTTATTAATATTTGTAGGAATAATTTTATCAAGTTTTATTACAATGTTATTTACAAAGTCTAATATTGTATTATCTTTTTTTGCTACAATATCAAATTTTTTATTATTTTTTATGTTATTTTTCATTGTATGCGTAATTTTAGGTAATTTTGTAAATAATCAAATGATGGGTCATATCGTTATGTATTTTTATAGACTTGGATTTCCATGGGTTAAACTTACAAGAACATTTATTCCTGTATCAAGTAATAAGATTATATATCCCACAATTATTGTAATATTTATAATTTATTTAAGTGCTAATTTTATTATTTTGTCTGGTATGCAATTTTTCTCTGGTGGTATTAATGCTGTGCTACCAATATCATCACTATTTTTTTCATTAAAATCTGGTCTTTTAGGTTTGACAGATTTATTATATTATTTATGTTGGATTGTTATTGCAAGAGCCTTAATGTCATGGGTTAGTCCAGATATTAGAAATCCTATAGTGCAGTTAATTTATGTCATTACAGAGCCAGTTTTAATTCCTTTTAGAAGAATAGTGCCTACAGTGGGAATTTTTGATTTTTCAGCATTTATTGCTATTTTAGTATTGAGTCTTGGAACATCTTTTTTACAAAAAGCAATTAATATGATTTTTTAGTTTTTTGAGGTAGCAATGTTTTTATTTAGAATATTATACGGTTTAGTTATTACGTCTATATTTATATTTTTTAGAGAAACTATTCATATAGACATTTATCATGCTCTTATATACTCAGCAATAGTATTTTTAGGAATTTTTATTGTAGATATATTAGCTGGTGGGGTTAGAAATTATAAATTTTTATCATCATTTTTATCTGCATCATTATTTTTAATATTAGGATTTATTATAACATCATCTTTTAGATCTGTTTTTGCAAATGAAGCTATAAGATTAGTGTGTTTGTTTATATTTATCTATATAGGCATAATTATCGGTTATAAAAATTCAAGGATAATTGAGAATTTTTTTGGACGAATAAATTTTAAAATTAACAAGAATAGATTAGTTGCATCTCAAAAATTAATTGATACATCAATATTAATTGATGGTAGAATAGCAAATATAGTAGAATCAGATTTTTTAGAAGGTTCCCTTGTCATTCCAGTTTTTATTTTAAAAGAATTACAAAATGTTGCAGATTCTCATGACCACTTAAGAAGACAAAAGGGACGTAGAGGATTAAATGTTCTTAAAAGATTGCAAGAACAAAGTAGAGTTCCAATAGAAATTGATAATACAAATTTTGAAGATATTGGAACTGTTGACGAAAAATTAATAGAAATGGCAAAAAGACTTAATGCAGGAATTATTACTACTGATTTTAATTTGATGAAAGTAGCAGAAATTCAAAATATAAAAGTTTTAAATCTAAATAATCTTGCCATAGCTTTAAGGCAAACAATACTTCCAGGTGAGGAGTTAAGTATTACTGTTGCAAAAGAGGGTAAAGACCCTTCTCAAGGGGTAGGTTATCTTGACGATGGAACAATGGTAGTAGTAGAGCATGGGCGTAAAAATATAGGAGAAACATTAAAGGTTGAAGTTACAAGTCTGTTGCAAACAGAGTCTGGAAGAATAATTTTTAGTAGAGTAAAATAATGAAAGTTGCATTAATTATTGCAGCAGCAGGAATAGGAAAAAGATTTTCAGATAATATAAAAAAACAATTTTACGAAATTGATAAGAAACCAATACTATACTGGACGATTAAAAAGTTAATTTCACTATATAATTTTGATGAAATTATTATTGGAGTTAATAATAATGACATAGAATTTATAAATAGTATATTATCAGATTTTAATGTAGAAATTAAATTAGTAGAAGGTGGAGATACAAGAACTAAAACAGTTCTAAATTGTGTAAATTGTAGTTGTAGTGATATAGTATTAATTCATGATGCAGTTAGACCATTTATTACAAAAAATATAATTGATAATGTTATTGAAAATGCAATCAAGTATGATGGTGCTATACCTGCTTTAAAAGTGAGAGATACTGTAAAATCAGTTAATGATAACTTTATTAAAAATACTATTGATAGAGAGTTGTTGTATTTAGCTCACACTCCACAAGGATTTAAAAGAATAGAAATAAAAGAAGCAATAGAAAAATCTATAAAAGATAATATTGAAATTACTGATGAAGCATCTGCTATGGAGTATTGTAATAAAAAAGTAGTAGTAGTAAATTCAAATTACGATAATATAAAAATAACATTTTCTGATGATATAGAAATAATTGAAACATTAAAAAATAAATACTTTAAATAAATTAGGAATAAAATATGGATTTTTTTTCAGGTGATATAAACAATATTATAAAACAAATAGTTTTATCTATAGTTCCTTTTCTCTTTGCTGCAACGATTCATGAATTTATGCATGGTTTTGTAGCTTATAAATTAGGGGATAATACAGCAAAAAATGAGGGTCGCTTAACACTTAATCCAATTGCACATATTGATCCTATTGGTTTATTATGTTTAGTAGTTACAAGAAGTTTTGGTTGGGCAAAACCAGTTCCTGTTAATTTTTATCAAATAAGACATAAATACGGTATGGCATTAGTTTCTGTTGCAGGACCTTTATCAAATCTATTTCTTGCTATTTTTTCAGTTGGATTATTACATTTGTTTGAATATATGGTTTATAATATAACAATGCCAGAATCAATAGTATATCCAATAGGTATGATGATATATTATTCTATTGGTATAAATGTAGCTCTTTTTGTTTTTAATTTATTACCAATCCTACCTTTAGATGGAGGAAGAATAATATATAACTTTTTGCCGTATAATTTAGCAAGCAAATTTGAAGTTACAGAAAAATATGGATTTATAATTATATTATTTTTAATCTTTACGGGAGTAATAAAATATTTAATTATTCCTCCTATGAATTTATTTTATAAATTAATAATGTAATTGGTGTTATGATGAAGAAACGAGTGTATAGTGCAATGAGACCAACTGGTGAGTTACATATTGGTCATTATTTTGGAGCTATTGAAAATTGGGTTAAATTACAAGATGAATATGAATGTTTTTTTGCTGTAGCAGATTGGCATGCTCTTACTACAACTTATGAAAATCCCGAAAATATAAAAGAAATGCGTAAGCAAATGATATTAAATTGGTTAAGTGTTGGATTGAACCCAGAAAAATGCACTATATTTATCCAATCACACAATTTATATACGTCAGAGTTATATTTACTTTTAGGTATGTTGACGCCAGTTTCTTGGCTTGAACGATGTCCTACTTATAAAGAGATGATACAAGCATTATCTGGAAAAGAAATCAGTAATTATGGTTTTTTAGGTTACCCAGTTTTAATGACTGCAGATATTATAATGTATCTTACTAATTTTGTTCCAGTAGGAATAGACCAAATTCCACATATTGAACTTGCAAGAGAAATTGTAAGACGTTTTTCAAACTTATATGGAGAGAACATATTTATAGAGCCAGAAGCAATTCTTACTAAAGTTCCTAAATTATCTGGACTTGATGGCAGAAAAATGAGCAAAAGTTACAATAATTCTATTATGTTATCTGAAGATTTTTCTATAGTAGAAAAGAAATTAAGAACTATGGTTACAGATACTAATAGGGTTAGAAAAACTGATGCAGGTAATCCAGAAATATGTCCAGTATTTGAATACCATAAAGTTTTTTCTACAGATGAAGAACGAAATAATATAACAAATGGTTGTTGCAATGCTTTAATTGGTTGTATTGATTGTAAAAAAATATTAATAAAGCATATGGAAGAATTTCTTACTCCTATTCACGAAAAAAGAGCTTGTTTTGAAAAAGAAATTAAAGATATTGATGAATTTCTTTCTCCATTTCAAGAAAAAGCCAATAATTTAGCTGCATCAGTTATGGAAAGAGTTAGAAAAGTAGTAAAAATATGAATGAGCTTTTAGATATTAAAATTCTTGATTATGAAGGTCCATTAGATTTACTCATACACCTTATATATAAAAATGAAATGAATATTTTTGATGTATCTGTATCTGAAATTACTAGCAAATTTATTGCAGAAATTAAACAAATGCGAGATATGGATATAGAAGTAGCATCAGAATTTATTAATATGGCTTCTTATCTTGTTTATTTAAAATCTCGTATGTTACTACCAAAAGATTCTTTAGAAGAAGATGAAGTTGACCCAGAGGAAGCAAAATTTCGCTTTAATCAATTGTTAATAGAGTATTCTTTCTATAAAGATATGGCACAAAATCTAAAAAGTAAAGAAGATATAAACTCTAAATTTTTTAGCCGTAATAATTCTATTCTCATTTTAAAAGATGAAATGTTTACAGAAGATGCCTATAAATTAGCGTATTCTTTCTTTCAGTTAAATAAGGAATCTAAAGATAAATCTATAACCGTTAAGAATTCAAAAATAGCTACAGAGCAAGTTGCACAAAGGGCAAAAGAATTTATATTATCAAGGGAAAAAACATTGTGGAGTGAATTGGCTGTATTATGTAGCGAAAATATAGAGACTTGCGTTACATTTGGGGTAATGTTAGAATTAATTAAGAGAAAAAAAATAACATCATTTCAAGAAACAAATTTTGCAGATATTTTACTTACTCTTAAATAAGGAAAATAAAATGTCAGATGATAAAAATTACGATGAAAATACTGAAAGTCAAAACATTTATGAAGCTAATGATAACGAAGATTTAGTATTAGTAGAAATAAATGAAATAGAAAATAATGATAGTAATAAATATGAAGAATTAGATGAAATTGAATTAAGCAAAAAATTTGATGAAGAAAGTTTCTTATCTATAGATGAAAAAATAGTAGATGATACTAAAGTTCAAATTTCTGAAGATGAAGAAAAAAGAATTTTTATATCATCATTATATTTATCTGGAAAACCAGTAGAAATTAATACTTTTAGAAAAATGTTTGATCAAATTAATCTTGAAAATAGATTAATATCTTATTCAGAATATTTTAATAAATTGAATTTAGGTATTAAAATAAGAATGGTATCAGGTGGCTATCAAATAGTTACAGATAGTGATATTTCACCGTTTTTAGAGAACTTTTTTGGTGAAAAAGCAGAAACATTATCTAAAGCTACCCTTGAAACAGTTGCAATTATTGCTTATAAACAACCTATAACGAAAGCAGAAGTTGAAGAATTAAGAGAAGTAAATTCTTCTGGCACTATGAGAAATTTATTAGATAAAAATTTAATAAAAGTAGTAGGAAGAAAACAAGTTCCAGGTAAACCATTGCTATATGCTACTACAAAATATTTTTTAGAGTATTTTGGATTAAACGACTTATCCGAATTACCAACTTTTAGAGAATGGCAGGATTTAAAACAAAATCAATGAATTTAGTAAGAATAAATAAATATATTGCTTCTTCAAGTCTATATTCAAGGCGTGAAGCTGACAAAATGATTGAGGAAGGTAGAGTTAGCCTTAATGGTGAAGTAGTTACTGAAAAGGGAGTTAGAATAAATACAAATAACGACGTTATTTTTATAGATAATAATCCATTATTTATTAGTGAACCAGAAATAATCAAATTTTATAAACCTCGCAAGGTGTTAACCGCTTATGGTGACGGTAGAGGTAAAGATACATTAGATAAATTTTCTATATTTGCTATAGCGGA
>JAZSQT010000159.1:0-18653 GCA_045538075.1 Mucispirillaceae bacterium | reverse complement strand
AGGTTATTTCAATATCAACTTCCCTAAAGAACACAATTTTTTCTCCAGAAGTAAAAGCATTCCATATATTTATTCAATAAGGTCGCAAAAACGGGAGTGGGCATTATTTATCCCACTCGTTTTCTGTCAACCAACTCGCTTCGCTCGGGGTTTCACCCAAAGCTCCCAAAAAACATTGAATAAATATATGTCATTACTTCTGAGTTCAAAAATTGTATTCTTTATGTATATTGTTGTCCTTTCGTATTTATTTAAAAATTTCATATTTATTTATTGTTTTAAGATTTAAGATTATGGATATATAAAAATATTAAGACGAAATTTTAACCAAAATGTAACAATTTCAGGACAGAAATTGCACCGAAAAAACAAATGTTTTTTCGTAAGTGGAGCAGAATTTACTTCTGCGAAACGGTTAACAAAAAATTTTAGGACGAAATTTTTTGTATAATATATGGATTGCCACGACGATTAAAATCGTCTCGCTAGTGACTATTTTCTCGTCATTACGAGAAGTAAAACGACGAAGTAATCCAGAAAAACGGTTAATAAAAATTTTAGGACTAATTTTTTTGATATTCAATAACTCTTTTCGGTGTAAAGATTATTTAAAAGTAATTCTCCCTAAAGAACACAATTTTTTCTCCAGAAGTAAAAGCATTCCATATATTCATTCAATAAGGTCGCAAAAACGGGTGGCGTTTTATTAATCGCCACGTTTTAGAGCAAGCTCGGTTCAGAAACATTTGCTACTAATAATGCAAATGTTTTCTGTCAACCAACTCACTTCGTTCTGGGTTTCACCCAGAGCTCCCAAAAAACATTGAATAAATATATGTCATTACTTCTCAAGTTCAAAAATTGTATTCTTTATGTATATTGTTGTCCTTTCGTATTTATTTAAAAATTTATATTTATTTATTGTTTCAAGATTTAAGATTATGGATATATAAAAATATTAGGACGAAATTTTTACCAAAATGTAACAATTTCAGGACAGAAATTGCACCGAAAAAACAAATGTTTTTTCGTAAGTGGAGCAGAATTTACTTCTGCGAAACGGTTAACAAAAAATTTTAGGACGAAATTTTTTGTATAATATATAGATTGCCACGACGATTAAAATCGTCTCGCTAGTGACTATTTTCTCGTCATTACAAAGAGTGAAAGGACGAAGTAATATTGTAATAATTTTTAAAATTTACCATTTACAAATCTTATTTAAAAACCCTTGTAATATATATATATATATATTATAGTGGGTTTTATTGATACATTTTTTCGTAAAAAGGGGAATTAGATGAAAAAAGTTTTGTTATCTTTATTTATAACCATTTTTTTAGTTAGTTGTGGTTCAAGTGGTAGCAATTCAAGTGGTGGCATTTCAAATGGTGGCAGTCCAAGTGGTTTTCCACCAATACCAGGTTATTCAGAAATCACTAACCTATCTGAACATGATTTTCATACTTATGGCAATAATTATTTCTTGCTTAAAACTGACGGAAAACTTTATAGCTGGGGCGATAAACAATATTTAGGCTATAATGCTGAAAAAAATAAATATAATCCAAAACTTATACCAGCACTTAAAGATAAATTAGTTAAAGTATTTGATGATATTGTTTATGCGTCTGATAGTAATGTGTTTTATGCTATTACTACAGACGGAAAATTATATGTTTGGGGTAATATTACAAATAATTTCTTTGGTTTAGAAGATGGTATTATATCAGAAGCAACAGAAATAGTAATACCAAATGAAAGTATTTTGGGTGTTGATTCTGTATCAGGAACAGGAAACGCAATAATTACTACTAAATCTGGCGATATATATTTTACAGGTAACAACCAATACAGTTCAACAACAGGAACGATAAAAATATTTTCTAGTTTAGATGACGTTGTAGGTAAACCAGAAAAAGTATCAAGTTTAAAAGTGTCTGGTGATTACGTTTCTTTAGATTATAATACATCATATTTTTCACTAAGAAGTCAGAAAGAAATATATATCTGGAAAGTAGGTGAAGCTCCAAAAAGTATTGTAACTGATAATTCAATGTTTTTAGTTCCATATATAATTGATGGTGATAATTCTGTTGTATATACTACTTTTTATAGCGCAACTTATAACAGTGATAAACATAATTATATTTACAATGGGACAAAAACATATAGATACGATATATCTACTGGCACTAATACTGAAATTAATTTTGGTGGTAAAACATTAAAGGAAGTATATTATTTTTTAATGACAAATACTGATGATAAATTATATCAAATAGATAGTAATGGCTATCCTCAACAAATAGTTCTTGGTAGTAACGAAAGTGTTAAATATTTAGATTATTATTATGTTATAACAACATTAGGTAATTACTATTCAAATGAAACTTATCGTAGTACTCATGATAAGGTTACTATACAAAATTTTATACAAGTTAATTTAGGTGGAGATAAAGTTAAAGAGGCAGATGATGACTATATAATAACTGAAACTGGACAGTTATATCATTCTCATTATTCATCATCATCTTTTCAAAATATAACTCCAAGTGGTAATAAGATTAAAAGTATAGGAAGTAGTAATATTTATCAAGGTATTGATAATAAAATATATTATTATTCATCTGATACTAAGAACTTAACGGAATTACAAGGCGTTGAAAATAGCAATCTAATAAAAGAGGGTTATTATTACCATTATCTTGTTACATTCAATTTAGAAAATGGTTCTGTATATTGGTATGACACTATTAATGGCGAAAATACTGCAAAGAAAGTCGATGGACCTTTAATTAAAGATATTAGTGATTATGGTGCTCATGGTGATAGTTATTCTACTTTTTATATCGGTAATGATAATAAAATTTATAATTTTGGCGAAAATAACGAATATGGCAAACTTGGTGTAGGCGATCCATTAGATAGAAGTTACCTTGAAGAAATGATATTTGAATAAATGCTATAATAAAAAGGCTACTAAATTTAGTAGCCTTTTTATTATCTAAAAAATTATTTACCTAAAGCAGTATCAAGAAAAGTCATCAATAAAAAACCAGCCATTGAACCAAAAGTTGCTCCATGGCTATGTTTGTCAGAGCTTTGTGCTTCTGGTATCAATTCTTCTACAACAACGTAAATCATTGCTCCAGCAGCAAAAGCTAACGCATACGGAAGTAACGACGTAATAGATAAGGCAAACCAAGCACCAAATACAGCTGCTATAGGCTCAACTATACCAGACATTTGACCACGTAAAAAACTTTGAGTTCTTGTAAAACCCTCTTTCCTTAAAGGAATAGATACTGCTGCACCTTCTGGAAAATTTTGTATCCCCATACCTATTGCAAGAGTAATAGCACCCATTAATGCTGCAGGTTCATGACCTACAAGTCCAAAAGCCACACCAAAAGCAAGCCCCTCTGGGATATTATGTAATGTAATAGCAGTTAAAAGTAAAAAACTTCTTCGCCAAGAAGTTTTTGGACCTTCTGGCTCATTATCCCCTATTGGGTGAAGATGTGGAACTAATTTATCTGCTAATGCTAAAAATAATCCACCTAAAGTAAATCCTACAACTACTGGAAGCCAAGGCATTGGACTATCTTCAGTATATTCTAAGGCTGGAAGAAGTAGCGACCAAAAAGATGCTGCAACCATAACACCAGCTGCAAAACCAAGCATCATATTAAGAATTGATTTATTAATCTTTTTAAAAAAGAATACTAATGATGCACCAAGAGCCGTCATACCCCAAGTGAAAATTCCACCAAAGAGAGCTAAAAGAATAGGATTTAACGTCAATAAATAATCTATATTCATAAAAAATATTTCTCCATAAAAAAATGTCGTTAAAATTAATTAACGACATTTTAGTTTAATTTAAAAATTATACAACTACTATCTTTTATTTTGAATAGATTGTAATGACCTTGCTTCTGATTGTTCTGTTAAAGCTGCCTTTATACCCTTTGCAGCAGCCAATGCACCGGCTGTTGTAGTAACGTATGCAATACCATATTTTACGGCTTGTTTCCTAATTAAAGCACCATCTGTTTGAGATGATTTATTGCTTGGTGTATCCATAATTAAATTTAATTGATTATTTATAATTAAGTCAGTAATATTTGGCCTGCCTTGACTTTCTTTATAAACAAATTCACTTTTAATTCCATTATCATTTAAAAATGTATGGGTTCCACCAGTGGCAATTAATTTAAAATCAAGAGATGATAATATTCTTGCAATTTCTAAAACTTCATCTGTTTTATGGGCAAAAGATAATAAAACACTACCTTTTTTTGGCAATGCAAGTCCTGATGCTTCTTCTGCTTTATAAAATGCTAATCCAAAAGAATCTGCCGTTGCCATTACTTCACCAGTAGATTTCATTTCTGGGCTTAATACTGGGTCTGTATCAGTAAATTTATTAAAAGGCATAACAGCTTGTTTTACTGCATAAAAATCTAACTTAGGTTTTTGTAAATTAAAACTTTCAAGACTTTTACCTTTCATAAGCATTGTAGCAATTTTTGCCATAGGAATACCACAAACTTTTGAAACGATAGGAACTGTTCTTGAGGCTCTTGGATTTGCTTCTAATATATAGATATTATCATTTTCTACTGCAAACTGAACATTAATCAAACCAACAACTCCAAGTTCTAATGCAATTTTTTGCATATAATCTTCAATTTCTTTTTGTTGTTTTTCTGTTAATCTAACGGGTGGTATAACACAAGCAGAATCGCCAGAGTGAACTCCTGCAAGCTCAATATGTTCCATTATAGCTGGAACAAATGCAGTTTTGCCATCACAAAGGGCATCTGCCTCACACTCTAAAGCATTATCTAAAAATCTATCTATTAATAAAGGTTTATCTGCCGTAACTTCTGTTGCAGTAGCAATATAATCATGAAGTTCATCTCTATCTCTAACTACTGCCATTCCTCGCCCTCCTAAAACGAAAGAAGGACGCAAAATAACTGGATAACCAATTTTTTCTGCTATAACTTCTGCTTCATCTGCTTTCATTGCAATTCCTGCTTCTGGCATACGGATATTTAATTTATTCATAAGCCTTGCAAAAAGCTCCCTATCTTCAACAGAAGCAATAACTGATGGTTTAGTGCCAAGCATATTTATGCCAGCTTCTTCTAATTTTTTAGCAATATTTAGTGGAGTTTGTCCTCCAAATTGAACTATTATCCCTTCTGGTTTTTCAAACTCATAAATTTCTGTAACATCTTCAACAGTAAGTGGCTCAAAATAAAGCCTATCTGAAGTATCGTAATCTGTTGAAACTGTTTCTGGGTTACAGTTTACAATTAAAGTTTCATAACCAGCTTCTCTCATAGCCATTGCAGCATGAACAGAACAATAATCAAATTCAATACCTTGTCCAATTCTATTTGGTCCACTACCTAAAACCATAACTTTCTTTTTATCTGTTTTCGTAACTTCTATACCTTCTTTTTTGTTGTATGTAGAGTAATAGTAAAATGCAGAAGATAATCCAGTTTTCTCATCTTTCGGCACGCCAGAAACACATATTGGCAGATAAACTGGGTGAAGCCCTATCATATTACGTCTATCTCTAATGCGTTTTTCTTTCGTTTTTAAAATGTCAGAAATATATTTGTCTGAAAAGCCAGCCTTTTTTGCTTGAAATAAAACATCATCAGGCAATGTCTGTAATGTGTAATCGTTGATTTTAAGCTCTAAATCAACTAATTCTTTCATCTGTTCTATAAAATATTTTTTGATTTTAGTAATATTATGAAGCTCATCAACAGTAGCACCTTTTTTTAATGCTTCATACATTATCCATTGACGTTGACTTGATGGTTGCCATAAGTGAGAAATAAGCTCATCTTTATCCATTGCTTCGTATTTTGGAACGAAACCTAATCCAAATCTGCCATTTTCAAGAGATCTGATAGCTTTTAAAAAGGCTTCTTTATAAGTAGAACCAATACTCATAACTTCGCCTACAGCTTTCATTTGAGTTCCAAGTTCATCTTTTTCTTGAGGAAATTTTTCAAAAGCCCAACGAGCAAATTTGATAACTATATAGTCGCCATTAGGAACATATTTATCTAATGAACCAAATTTATAGTGGGGAATTTCATCTAATGTAATACCAACTGCTAATTTTGCTGAAATATAGGCTATTGGAAATCCAGTAGCTTTTGAAGCAAGAGCAGATGAACGAGATGTTCGTGGATTAATTTCTATAATAACTATCCTGTCAGATTTTGGATCATGGGCAAATTGAACATTAGTGCCACCAGTAACACCTACACTATGAGCTATATCCCAAGCATGTTTTTGCAATCTTTTTTGAACTTCTTCGCTAATTGTAAGCATAGGAGCAGCACAAAAAGAATCACCTGTATGAACACCCATAGGGTCTATATTCTCTATAAAACAAACGGTAATAATTTGACCTTTACTATCCCTAACTATTTCAAGTTCTAATTCTTCCCAACCTGCGACACTTTCTTCAATCAATACTTGATTAATCATTGATGCAGCAATACCATTTGAAGCAGTTTTTCTTAATTCAGTAGCGTTATAAACTAAACCTCCACCAGTTCCACCTAAAGTATAAGCAGGGCGAACTACCACAGGATAACCAAGCTCTGATGCAATTTTTTCTGCTTCTTCAACAGAATAAGCTGGAATACTTTTTGGCATTTCAACGCCAATTTTTTCCATAGTTTCTTTAAAAATAATTCTATCTTCGCCTTTTTCTATTGCTTCAAGATTAATTCCTATAACTTCAACACCATATTTTTCAAGGATTCCTGCTTTTGATAAAGCGATAGTCAAGTTAAGCCCAGTTTGACCTCCAAGACTTGGCAATAAAGAATCTGGACGCTCTTTTGCAATAATTTCTTCAAGCCTTGTAACATTAAGAGGTTCAATATATGTAATGTCAGCCGTATCTGGATCTGTCATAATCGTAGCTGGGTTAGAATTAACTAATACAACTTGGTATCCCAATTCTTTTAATGCTTTACACGCTTGAGTGCCAGAATAATCAAATTCACAAGCCTGACCTATGACTATTGGTCCAGAGCCAATTATCATTATTTTTTTAATGTCTTCTCTTTTTGGCATATTTTAATCGCTCCTTGAAAAATTTTAATCAAAACGATTTATTTTACATAATTATATAAGTTTGTAAAGTCAAAGATTATTAAACAAGGTTTTTTGTATATCCAAATAAATATTGCAAAATTTCAGGATAGAAATTGAAACAAACTTTACATCTAAACAAGTTATTTAAAAAGACTGTTGACAATTTAATATTGTTTTATAATACTAATTCTTGATAAATAAGAGGTATGATATATGAATATCAGAAAAAAGGCTTTTAGTGCCATATCAAGTCGTCCAGTTCAAAAACATATAGAAAGAGCTGATATTGCAGATATATATGGTTGCAATGTTTTTAGCGAAAGAGTAATGAGAGAACGTTTACCAAAAGAAGTTTTTAAACGTCTTAAAAATACTATGAATAACAAAGAAAAATTAGACCCATCATTAGCCGATATTGTTGCAAATGCTATGAAAGATTGGGCTGTTTCTTTAGGTGCAACCCATTATACCCACTGGTTTCAATCTATGACAGGACAAACTGCAGAAAAGCACGATGCTTTTACTTCTTTAACATCTAATAGTCAAGTTATATCTGAATTTTCTGGAAAAATGTTAATAAAAGGCGAGTCAGATGCATCATCATTTCCATCTGGTGGCATTCGCTCAACTTTTGAAGCAAGGGGTTATACTGCATGGGACCCAACTTCTCCAGCTTTTATAAACGAAACGAAATACGGAAAAATATTGTGTATTCCAACAGTTTTTCTTTCTTATACAGGCGAAGCATTAGATAGAAAAGTTCCTCTTATGAAATCTGTAGAAGCAATTACGAAACAAACCTTAAGAATATTAAAACTATTTGGTAGCAAAGCAACTGATGTTATAAATACAATCGGTGCAGAACAAGAATATTTCTTAATAGATAGAGAATTTTATCTTCAAAGACCAGATTTAATTAGCACCGGTAGAACCTTATATGGTGCAAGAGCTACAAAAGGACAAGATCTTGAAGATCATTACTATGGAGCAATACCATCAAGAGTTCTTGCTTTTATGACTGATGCAGAAGAAAGACTTTTTAAACTTGGCGTTCCCGTTAAAACACGCCACAATGAAGTTGCACCAGCTCAATACGAAATTGCTTGTGTATATGAAGCAGCAAACATGGCATCTGACCATAATATTATAGTTATGAATGTGCTTAGAGAAACAGCAAAAGATTATAATTTTGTATGCCTACTCCATGAAAAGCCTTTTGCAAGCGTAAATGGTAGTGGTAAACACAATAATTGGTCTTTAGCAGATTCTGACGGTCATAACTTATTAGAACCAGGTGATACACCTCAACAAAATGCACAATTTTTAGTGTTTTTAGCTGCTTTTTTAAGGGCAGTTCATAAATATTCCCCTGCCTTTAGATTAGGAACAGTATGTGCTGGAAACGACCACCGATTAGGAGGCAACGAAGCACCTCCAGCAATTATATCTGTATTTTTAGGAACTCAATTAGATGAGGTAGTCCACAACATCATACACAATATTAGCGACCATAAAAATCATGGTGGTTCAATAGATTTAGGAGTGTTGACATTGCCTCCTCTTCCAATGGATACGACAGATAGAAACAGAACTTCTCCAATGGCTTTTACTGGCAACAAGTTTGAATTTCGTGCATTAGGTTCATCTCAACCTGTTGCTCAAGCCGTTTTTGTTATGAATGCAGCAATTGCTTGTGCTATGGACGACATTGCTACTGCCATTGAAGATGAAATGATTTCTGGTTCTGATTTCAATCAAGCAGTAAAAGATGTCCTTGTTAAATTTTTTAAAGAACATGAAGCTATTATTTATAATGGTGATAATTATACAAAAGAATGGGTGGACGAGGCGTTAAGAAGAGGGTTACCAAATATTACAAACTCTGTTGATGCAATAAAATATTTTACAGACCCACTACTTATAGAAATGTTTACGAGATTTAATATTTTATCTGAAAAAGAGATTCCAGCAAGACAAGAAATTCTTTTTGAAACGTATTTAAAGACTGTTGCTATTGAAGGTAGGTCTGCTTCTCATATAGGCAGAAATATTGTTTTGCCAGCTTGTATTGAATATCAAACTAAATTAGCAAACAATATTATATCTCTTAAAAAAGCATTAGGAGATGAAGCTGATATTTCAACACAAAAAGAATTATTAAACGAATTATCTACCCATATTAAAGAGTTGAAAATAAATCTTGATAATCTTGATAATTCTATGAAAAGTATTTCTGAAATGAAGAAAGCAGATAGCTATGAAATATGTGTTAGATATAGAGATGAAGTATTAATGTATATGGATAAATGTCGCTACCACGTTGATAGTCTTGAAATGATTATTGATGATGGATTATGGCCACTACCAAGATACCAAGAGATGTTTTGGATACATTGATTACTTATTGATTTTAAATAGATTTAAATATAACATCTGGTTTATTATAAATCTTATAGAGGCGTAGTATCATGAAAAAATTTATTTTTTTATTTTTATTTATCTATCCATTAGTTGCTAATGCAGAAAGTTTGGATATTGATAAATATATAAAAATTGATAACAATATTGCTAATGTTGATGTTTTATCGTTAACTAAATCTTATAATACCTCACACGATATTAAAAAAAGTTATAAAATAGGCAATAACACTCTTGAAGCTACAATAAACAAAGGCTTAGGAATCGTATTATCATGCAAACCAAGTAATAATGATATAGTTATTGCAACGGTAATTAGAGAAAAAGATACAAAAAGAATTACGACGTTTATTTGTGGTGGCGATATTGATATGAATAAAGTTGATAAACCAACTGCAAATATTACTCATCTTGTATATAATAGCTTGTATAAATATAGTGCCAACTCAAATATAAAAGAAGAATTTGTTTATAGACGTGCAAACGATAATCAAGACCCTAATTTAAAGTTGAAAAGATACGAAAAAGATGATGGCATTACAGATAAATTAGTATCTTATAAAGAAGTTTTAATGATGATAGAAAAATCTGCTATAGAAAAATTTAAATAAGTAAAAGCCCATTTAATATGGGCTTAAATGTTTTCTTTTTCTAATTTTCTATAGAAACAAGAGTATTCTCCAGTATGACAAGCTGGTCCAATTTGTGTTACTATATATAGAATACTATCTCCATCACAGTCTATAAATATACTATCTATTTTTTGTAAATTGCCACTACTCTCCCCTTTTTTCCATAATTTATTCCTTGAACGAGAAAAATAATGAGCATATCCGGTTTCAAAAGATAATTTTAATGCTTCTTTATTAGCAAAGGCCTGCATTAAAACTTTTTTACTTTCTTTATCTTGAACTACTACTGGAACGAGATTTAAACACTTTTCCCAGTCTATCATAATATTTACACTCCAAAATTACTTAATATTCTTATTTAAATATGTAGCAACAGCTATCTGCTCCTCATTAGTTATTTTCAAACCAAGATTTTTCATTCTATTAATCATGACTGTCCAATTACTTACAGTTAAATTTTTGTGAGAATATACTAAATCTAAAGAATGACACATACTACACTTTTTCTTAAATACTTGCTCACCATTTAGTTTTGCAAATGCAAATGAAGAAAAAGTTAGAATAACTATACTAACAAATACGAGGAAGAAGCTCCCCAGGCGGCATATCAACATATCTTGAACCTCCGATTTTAGTCTTTAACACAACTCTTGCTTTATCTGTAACACTACCTATAACACAAGAATTTTTACCATAAGGGCTTTTAGTTAAAGTATCTATCACCTTTGGTGTATCAACAGAAGATGCTATAATTACTGCAACTCCCTCATTAGCAACAGTTAATGGGTCTAAACCTAATATGTCGCATAAATCTGCAACATCATTTTGTATAGGTAATTTTTCTTCTTCTATTACAAATCCAACATTACTCTTTTCAGTAATTTCGTTTAGCACTGCAGCAAGACCACCACGGGTAGCATCTCTTGCAAATTTAATATCAAAGGCATAGATACTTTCAAGCATCTTATTAAGAGGTGCACAATCTGACTCAATATTGCTATCAAAACCTAAACTACCACGTTCTACCATTACTGATATTCCATGCCTTGCAATATCACTAGTTATAATAACATTATCGCCAACATTGATAGATGAGTAATTATTTAAATTTTTAATTACACTACCAACACCAGCAGTATTTAATACAACTCCGTCAAGACTGTTACGCTCTACTACCTTTGTATCACCACATACTATCTTTACGCCAGCAACTTTTGCCGTCTCTGCTGCAGATACAATAATTTGTTCAAGTTTATCAAGAGGATAGCCCTCTGCAACAATTAACGAAAAAGAAATATACTCTGCTTTTGCTCCACTAACTGCTAAATCGTTTACTGTGCCACATATTGACAATTTTCCAATATTTCCACCTTTAAAAAACTCTGGCTTTACAACAAAAGAATCCGTTGTAAAAGCAGAATTTAATGATGTTGAAATATGGGCTGAATCACCCATATTCAATATTATATCGTTTGAAAAATTTTTAATAATAACATTTTTAATAAAATCGGAAGTCTGTTTTCCTCCACCACCTAAAGATAAAGAAACTAATTTTTCTGACATATTTTGAAAACTCCACTATTTACATTAACTAATAAAACGGTAGTAAGCAGCACAAGTGCCTTCTGACGATACCATACATGGACCTATTGGATTTTCTGTATTACATTTAGTGCCAAAAAGTTTACAATCTGTAGGCTTTATCTTTCCAGTCAATACTGCCCCACATTTACAACCTTTAATTTCATCAACATGATTATACGTGATATTATACACTTTTTTAGCATCAAAATCTGCGTATTCATCTCTAAAATCAAGCCCACTATTTTCTAAAGCACCTATTCCACGCCAAGAAACTGTAACAGGTTTAAATACTTCATCTAAAATAGCTCTTGCAATTGGATTGCCGTCTTTATTAACTACTCTTTTATATTTATTTGATACATGAAAATCTTTACTATTAACTTGCTTGATAATTTCAAGGATAGCATCTAACATTTCTACTGGCTCAAAACCAGCCACAACGGCAGCTTTTTTTGCATCTATAATATCATTATATAATGAAATTCCAGTTACAGTAGTAACGTGTCCAGGGCATAAAAATCCGTCTAACTTTAAATCATTATCTGAAAGTATTACTCTTATTGCTTCTGGCATAGTTTTACATACCGATAATACTGAAACATTTTTGTAGCCTTTTTCTTTTGCCACTTTAGCAAGATAGGCTATTGTAGGTGCAGTAGTTTCAAAACCTACCCCTAAAAAAACGAAATTTTTATCTGGCTCATTTTTTGCCATTTCCAATGTATCTAAAGGTGAATATATTACTCTAACATCTGCCCCTTCTGCTCTTAAAGTAGATAGGCTACGACCCTTGCTATTTGGTATTTTTAGCAAATCGCCAAAGGTAACTACTGTTGCTCCTTTATCAATTACATCAAAAAATAAGTCAATTTCTCCTTGACTTGTAACACATACTGGGCAACCAGGACCAGATACTAATTCTATATTTTCTGGCAAAATTGAACGCAAGCCATTTCTTGCAATACTCATAGTATGAGTGCCACATATTTCCATTATTTTATAATTTTTTCCGTTAGCTTCATCTATAATAGCTTTTACTAAGCCTTTAGCAATACGACTATCTCTAAAAGGGTTATTTGGGTTCATCATCTTCATTAATAAAATCCATCAAAAATTCAAGAGCTTCTTTTGCCTCATCTTCTTCCATTTTTGCCATAGCGTAACCTGCATGAACCATAACCCAATCACCAACAGAAACAGTATCACCTAACATAATTGTTGTAATTTGGCGTTTAGTCCCAGCAACATCAACTATTGCTTCATGGATATTTAAACTTTCAATACGTCCAGGATAACCTAAACACATAGTAACACCACCTATTATTAATCTTTTTAATAATTTTATTTACCTCTAATACGTGTAGAAATTGATGCTATTATTGCAAATAATACTCCGGCAAAAAAGCCTCCAATATGAGCAGACCAAGCAATAGAATTTTCGCTACCAACTCCACCATCTATAAAAAATCCAGCTAATTGAAACAAAAACCATATAGCAATAAAAATCATAGCTGGAATATTAACTACTGTTACAAAAATAATTATAATTAATAATGTTTTTATTTTTGATGTAGGAAAAAATATTAAATAAGCACCTATAACTCCAGCTATAGCACCACTTGCTCCCACCATGGGAATACCAATAGTTGGAGATAGCAATACGTATATCACACCTGCTATTAATCCAAAAAGAATATAAGTAATAAAATATCTTAAATGACCTAATTTTGCCTCTACATTATCTCCAAAAATATACAAGAAATAAACGTTAAATATCAAATGAAACCAACCACCATGAAGAAACATATAAGTAAAAAAAGGCAGTATTTTTTTATAAAAAGGAATAATATCATTAGGCATACCAAGAGTAGCTGGAACTATGCCATAATCTAAATAATATATATTTGATATACCGTTACTCCATAAATAAAAAAATATGGCAATATTTAATAAAATAATAAACCAGTTTACAAAAGCTATACTACCAGAAACTTTTAGTGATTTTAACGGAAACAAATATTTCTCCTATTTATGTAAATGTCTTAGTATTTTATATTGATATTAACTTAAAATCCAGTAGAATCTTCAATATTACTTATGAGGGTAAATTCAAAAAATTATACTTTATTCAATTAAAAAATCGTGATAAAAGTATAATCACTTTATTTTTATTTATGGAGACTAAATTATCAATGAAAAAAATTGTGTCATTTTGTTTAATAATTGCTACAATTTTTCTATATAGTTGTTCTAAAAAAAATAGTGATTATACAACTATTGGCATAGGCATTATTTCCTCTCACCAAGCATTATTAGATATTTCTGACGGTATAATTGATGAATTAAATAATTCTCCCTATAAATTTAAATTTGATATTCAAAATGCTAACAACGACATAAATACTGCTGCTGCAATAGCCCATAAATTTAATAGTGATGTTGATATTGCCGTTGGAATTGCCACTCCTATGGCTATAGCATTAGCAAATATAATAAAAAATAAACCAGTAATTTTTTCTGCTGTAAATAACCCAGTTGAAGCAGGACTTATTGAAAATATAAATTCAGGATACAAAAATATTACTGGATTAAGTGATAAAATACCTATAAAACAACATATTGAAGAATTTATAAAAATATACCCTATTAAAAAACTTGGATTTATATATACAAGTTCTGAAAGTAATGCAGTAAATATGGCTAAAACTACAAAAGAAGTTTGTGATAGCTTAGGTATTAAATTTATTGCAACGACTATTACTAACTCTAACGAAGTAAAACAAGCTACAGAAAGTATTATAGATAAAGTAGATGCAATATATACTGTTACTGATAATACTTTATATTCTGGCATAAATTCTCTCACAGAAATTGCAAAAAAACATAAAGTGCCAGTATTTTCTTCTGAATATAATTCCTCAAAAGATAGTGATATACTTTTTAGTATTGGCTTTGATTACTATAAAATTGGCAATCTTACTGGCAAAATAATCTTAGATATAGTAAAAGGTAAAAAACCTAACGAAATTCCCGTTATTACATTAAATAACAATATAACAAAAACTCTTATCAATCTTGATATGGCAAATTTGTTATCAATAGATATTAAAGATGATTATATAAAAAATGCAGATATAGTTATCAAAAATAATAAAGTAATTACAAAGGAGAAATAAATGAAAAAATTTTTACCTACAATTTTAATCATATCTCTAACAATTTTTTCAATTAGTTGCACTAAAAAACAAGCTAAACAAGATACAGATAATCAATATAAAATAGGCATTGCAAAAGTTATATCTCACCCTGCTCTTGATGACGTTGAAAAAGGAATTAGTGATGAATTATCAAGTAAAGGCATAAAAGTAGATTACGACTACCAAAATGCCAATGGAGATATTAATACTGCTGCCTCTATTGCTACTAAATTTAAATCAGATAATGTAGATATAATGGTTGGAATAGGCACTCCTATTGCTGTTGCATTAGTAAATGCAGAAAAAAATATTCCTATAGTATTTTCTGCTATTACAGACCCTGTTTCTGCCGGTTTAGTAGAAAATCTTGAAAAGGGATACAAAAATGTTACTGGAGCTGTTGATACAATACCTATAGAAGCTCAAATTACTGAATTTAGAAAAATTTATCCTTTTAAAAAATTAGGCTTTATTTATACAAGCTCTGAAAGTAATTCTGTTAGTATGGCAGAAACAACAAAACAAGTTTGTGATAAACTTGGCATTGAGCTTATACAATCAACAATATCTAATGCAAGTGAGGTAAAACAAGCAGCAGAAAGTTTAGTAGGCAGAGTTGATGCCTTTTATACTGTTAGCGATAATTCTCTTATGGCTGGCTTAAATGCCCTTACATCTACGGCATTGCAGAATAAAATACCTGTATTTGGTGCAGATACAACATCTGCTAAAGAAGGTGGTTCTCTATACGTTATGGGATTTGATTACTACAATTTGGGACGTGCTACTGGTAATATTATTATAGAAATATTAAATGGTAAAAAAACAGAAGAAATTCCAGTATTTTCTTTGACTAACCCAAAGGATTACGAAACTTTAATAGATTTAGATGTTGCAAAAAAATTAAATATAAATATACATAAAGAGTTAATTGATAAAGCAACATTTATAATTGAAAATGGTAAACTAACTGAAATTAAACATAAATAGGAATATAAAATGGTTCAAGCAGTATTTATAGAAGGCTTAATCTATAGTATAATGGTTTTAGGAGTTTTTATAACTTTTAGAATATTAGACTTTCCAGATTTAACTGTTGATGGTTCTTTTCCTTTAGGTGCTGCTGTTATGGCTGTTTGCCTTATTAATGAAATTAATCCTATTATTGGCTTATCACTTGCAATTTTTTCTGGTGCTATAGCTGGTGTAATTACTGCTTTACTTCATACTATCGTAAAAATACCTAATTTATTAGCAGGTATTCTTACAATGACTATGCTCTACTCTATTAACCTACGAATAATGGGTAATAAAGCTAATATCTCTCTTTTAAGAAGTGAAAATATAATAAAAGATGCTGGAAATATTTTTACTTTTTTACCAGAAGAAATTTCTACATTAATTGTTATTTTAATAATAGTATTAATAATTAAATTGTTACTTGATTTATTTTTTTCAACAGATATGGGTTTATCTTTAGGAGCCTTAGGAACAAACCCACAAATGATTATTTCTCAAGGAATGAATCCAGATTATTTGAAAATTATTGGCGTTAGTTTGTCTAATGCTTTAGTTGCTTTAAGTGGTGCTTTTGCTGCTCAATATTTAGGTTATGCTGATGTTAATTTAGGTCAAGGGATTGTTGTTGCTGGTCTTGCTTCTGTTATGATTGGTGAATTTATTATTAAATCAAACAAATTAATAGCCGTTACTGTAAGAGTAATTATTGGTGCTATTATTTATAAAGCTGTAATGTATATTGGTAGAAAATATGGTTATACCATAGGATTAACTCCAAATGATTTAAAATTAATAACTGGCGTATTAATTGTAGCTTTAATTGCCGTTAGTAGTTTTAAAAAGAAGAAAGGAGTTAAAAATGCTTAAATTAGAAAATATTAAAAAAACTTTTTCACCAAATACGGTAAATGCAAAAACTGTAATAAAGAACTTATCTATTCACGTTAAAAAAGACGATTTTATAACTATTATTGGCTCAAATGGTGCTGGAAAATCAACATTATTTAATATTATTGCCGGCTCTACTGATGTATCTAGAGGAAAAATATTTTTTGAAAATAATGATATTACTAATACGAAAGAATACATTAGGGCAAGAAGTATAGGGCGAATTTTTCAAAATCCACTATTAGGAACTAGTGGAAAAATGACTTTAGAAGATAATATGACTATTTGTCGCAAAAAAGGTTTTAAATCTTTAAAAATCAGCTTAAATAATAAATTACGAGATGAATTTAAAAGCCATTTATCTCAATTAAATATGGGTCTTGAAAATAGACTTAAAGATTACGTTGAATTATTTTCTGGTGGACAAAGGCAAGCACTTACATTATTAATGACTGCAATGTCTAAACCGAAGTTAGTTCTTCTTGATGAACATACTGCTGCTTTAGACCCTGATAATTCTAATAGAGTTATGGATTTAACAGTAAAATTTAAAGATAAATATAATCTTACAATGATGATGATTACTCACAATATGAATCATGCTATAAAATATGGCAATAGATTATTAATGATGGATAATGGAGAAATTATTTTTGATGTATCTGGAAAAGATAAAGAATATTTAACACCAGAAATTTTAATGGATAAATTTAAATCTATTAGAAAAGATAATATTAATGATGACAGAATGCTTTTAGCTTAAGGAGATAGTTTTGTTTTTAGATTTTATAGAAGGATTTATTATAGAATGTGCATTAATAATAACGGCTGCTGGATTACAAAATGCCTTTATTTTACGTCAAGGAATTAAAAAAGAATTCGTTATTGCAGTAGCAATTACTTGTGCAATATGTGAAAGTATTTTAGTAACTATAGGTATTGGAGGAATGGGAGCCCTCTTAACTGCAAAACCTACCCTTACAAATATAGTTACAATTTTAGGAATTATTTTTCTTATACTTTTTGCATTAAAATCACTATATACAGCCTTTAAATCTAACGAAGTATTAGATATAAATAAAGCTGATACTACAGCAAAAACTTTTTCATCAGTCATTCTTACGGCAATTGCTTTTTGTTGGCTTAATCCACACGTAATTTTAGATTTGACAGTAATGGGAGCTTTTTCTGCCCAGTATTATCCTCATCAATGGATATTTGCTATTGGTGTATATGTTGCAGCTTTTACGTGGTTTCTATTTTTAGGGTTGTTAGGAAAGTTTTTAGCAAAACCTTTAAAAAACCCTCGCACTTGGAAAGGAATAAATATCGTAATAGCGATTTTGTGTCTATATATGGCCTTTAATTTTATTCATGATTATAATAAACCTCACAGTCATAGCCACGATATAAATATCTTTAACCATGACCATGACCACGACCACGACCATAATCATTAAATTTTAAAAGGCTATATTATTCATCAGATATAATATAACCTTTCTTAATAATATACCAACTTAATGCTTTACCTAATGTTTTTTCCTTAAGAATCGTTACGAAAAGAAAAGCGACAAAGTAATCCATAAAAACAGTTAACAAAAAATTTAGAACGAAATTCTTTGTATTATTTATTGAAATTAAAGATTGTATTCTTTATGGAAAATATAATTTAAAATAATCTTTACACTAAAATTAGTTAATAAACATAAAAAAATATAATTAACAATAACTTAGAAAATAAATATAAAATTTAAAAGAGGTA
>JAZSQT010000112.1:0-3482 GCA_045538075.1 Mucispirillaceae bacterium | reverse complement strand
TATGTTAAGTTGGTTATATTATTTATTAGTGAATGATTAATGGATACTCAAATAAATCAACAAAAATTAGTAGTTTTAATAGATGCAGATAATGCTTCTCCCCTCATTATATATGAGCTTATGGCAGAAATTGCTAAATATGGCACAGCTATTGTAAAAAGGATTTATGGCGATTGGACTAGCCCTAATTTAAAAGGTTGGAAAGAAGTTTTATTGGAGCATGCAATATCACCTATTCAGCAGTTTGGATATACTGTTGGCAAAAATGCAACAGATAGTGCCATGATTATTGACGCTATGGATTTACTTTATACTGGCAAATTTGATGGTTTTTGTATAATATCAAGTGATAGTGATTTTACTCGTCTTGCCTCACGTATTAGAGAATCTGGATTGACAGTTTACGGTTTTGGCGAAAGAAAAACTCCAAAGCCTTTTATTAGTGCTTGTGATAAATTTATTTATACAGAAATTTTAAAAGAAACAGAAGTAGAAAATAAGCCTAAAAAACATACTACTAAGGAGCTTAAAGGCAATACAAGTCTTGTAAATCTTTTAAGGGCTGCCGTTTCTGCATCTATGGACGAAAATGGTTGGTCGTTTTTAGGCACTGTTGGACAACATATAAACAACCAATCACCAGAGTTTGACCCACGAAATTACGGTTATACAAAACTAAGAGAAATTATTAAAGCTATAGCACTTTTTGAAATAGAAGAAAGAAAAGACGATAAAGCTCCAAATATTAAACAAGTTTATATTAGAGATAAAAGAAATAAAAAATCATCAATAGATTAGCAAGGAGATAAATTATGAGTGCAAAAGTTTACTATTCATCAATGAAGTGCAAATATACAGATTCGCCACTTAATAAAATTAAAAAACTTATTAATAAATGTGGTGTAACTGATTTATACTTAAAAAATGAGCTTGTTGCAATCAAGCTTCATTTTGGTGAGTTAGGCAACACTGCTTTTATACGTCCAATTTATCTTCGCCCTATATTAGAAACTTTAAATAGAATAGGTGCAAAACCTTATCTTACTGATACTAATACGTTGTATGTTGGTATGAGAACAAATTCTATAGACCATATAGTAAATGCAAATTTAAATGGTTTTGGATATTCTACATTACAAACTCCAATTATAATTGCAGATGGTTTACGTGGAGAAAATGTAGTAAAATACCCTATCAAAAATGGTTCATCTTGCAAAGAGGCGCTACTTGCAGCAGATATTATGAATGCCGATAGTTTACTTGTTGTTTCCCATTTTAAAGGACACGAAATGACGTCTTTTGGTGGTGCTATTAAAAATTTATCAATGGGCTGTGCTGCTCGTGGTGGCAAAATGGATATGCATTCAAATGTTTGTCCCGTTGTAAACCCTCATAAATGCACTGCTTGTGGTAGATGTAAAGTTTCATGCCAAGTTAATGCGATTACTATATCAAAAACTGCAACTATAGGCGACAAATGCACTGGTTGTGCTAGATGTATTGCCGTTTGTCCAGAAAAGGCTATTGATATAAATTTTAATGTAGCTTGTAGTGAGCTTCAAAAAAGAATGGCAGAATATGCTTCTGCAGTCCATTACGGATTTAAGAAAACACCTATTTACGTTAATATTCTTACTTCTATTGTATCAACTTGTGATTGTTGTGGTGGCAACGATGCTCCAATGGTGCCAGATTTAGGTTTTATGGCTTCAACTGACCCAGTAGCAATAGATAAAGCATCTTATGATTTAGTAGTAAAGACAGCTGGCAAAGATGTTTTTAAAGAAAAATGGGATTACGTAAATCCATTAGACCAATTTAAACATGCAAAAGATTTAGATTTTGGTTCTACTGAATACGAATTAATTACAATTTAAATTATTTTTTTGCTTTTTTTAGGTGTAAATTATTTTTAAAATTTACACCTAAAAACGTTAATTAATATTCTTTATGTTATTTAGTATATTTTTAATACTATAAATCTTGAAGATTAATCAATATATTTTAGTATAAATATTTCTATAAACTTAACTTTTACACTATAATATGTTAATTTTATCGCCTTTTAATGCTTTATTCATATTTCGTATTGAACAAAATTTTCCACACATACTACAGCTATCTTCTTCTTGTGGTGCTCTGCTATTGCGAATTTTTTTAGCAGTTTCTGGGTCTATAGCACAATCCCATTGTTTTTGCCAATCTAAATTTTTGCGTGCATCTGCCATTGCATCATCTATATCCCTTGCATGAGGGATATTTTTTGCTATATCTGCAGCATGGGCAGCAATACGACAAGCAATTATACCTTGAGTTACATCTTCTATATTTGGCAGAGCAAGATGTTCTGCTGGTGTAACGTAGCAAAGAAATGCAGCTCCAGCTGTTGCAGCGATAGCTCCACCGATAGCAGCAGTAATATGGTCATAACCTGGAGCAATATCTGTTACTAAAGGACCTAATACGTAAAAAGGTGCTCCTTGACATACTGTTTGTTGGATTTTCATATTTGCTTCTATTTGATTTATTGGCATATGTCCAGGTCCTTCTATCATAACTTGAACATCTTTTTCCCATGCCCTTTTAGTCAATTCTCCCAATCTAACTAGTTCATCAATTTGACAAATATCACCACTATCAGCTAAACAACCAGATCTACATGCATCACCTAAAGATATTGTTACATCGTATTGACTGCATATATCTAATATTTCATCGTAATATTCATAAAAAGGATTTTCTTCTCCAGTCATACTCATATAAGAAAATACGAGAGAACCTCCACGAGATACTATATTCATCTTTCTATTAAATGATTTTATTTGCTTAATAGTGTTTTTTGTAATACCACAATGAAGGGTAACGAAATCTACTCCATCTTGAGCATGCAAGCGTATAACATCAATAAAATCTTTTGCAGTTAAAGATGAAAGCTCTTTTTTATGATGTATAATACTATCATATACAGGAACAGTGCCTACCATAACTGGACATTCACTAATTAATCTTTGACGAAAAGGTTGTGTATTACCAAAAGATGATAAATCCATAATTGCATCTGCACCCATATTTACTGCTAATTTTACTTTTTCCATTTCACTATCGTAATCAATGCAATCTCCAGATACACCAAGATTTACATTGATTTTTGTTTTAAGCATAGACCCAATACCTGTTGGATTTATACAAGTATGATTTTTGTTTGCACAAATCACAACTTGTCCTTTTGCAACCAAATCCATAATTTCTGTTTCTGTTCTATATTCTTTTTTTGCTACTGCTTTCATTTCTGGGGTAATGATACCTTTTTTTGCAGCATTCATTTGAGTAGTATAATTTTTCATAAGCTACACCTTAAAGATATAATATAAAATCTACATTTATTACTTCTTCACTTTATTTAATATAATAGATTTACTAATGCTACTAAGTTTAATACTATTTTTTTTCAAGTTCAATACAATTTAATTTATTTTATTTTT
>JAZSQT010000125.1:0-24649 GCA_045538075.1 Mucispirillaceae bacterium | reverse complement strand
AAATTATATCTTAAATATAAAATTATTTACAAAAAACTACATTATTTAAGAAAAAAGCATATAAAAAATAAATTATCTTCTTTCTTTTGATAAATTTAATGATATTGTTACTTCTGCAATTGAAATACTAAGGCGTCTTGCAATTTCTGTTTCGCTAAGACCTTGATTATACAATGAAAGTATCATTGATTTTTTATCTTTTTCATCTTCATCTTGATTTATAATTTTATCTAATCTTGCTATTTTTTCATCTACTAAGTCTGATAAATCTTCTAATACAGATTCTCTATCTTTAATTGATATATCAAGTTTATCTGCTACTCGCTCACTTTCTATAACCATATCTCGCATATTTTCCATAATACTATACGCTTCTGTTGGCGTAAAATTAACTAACTTCTTTTCTAAATTTCTAATACGCAAAATTAAGCTAATAATTAACATAATTAAAATAAAAATTAAAAGAAATAAAAGTAACATCAATGTTGCATTTGCCATTATTATAACCTTGCCTCTTTTAAAATTTCTCTTTCTTTTACAAAAATAAATTTGATAATATCATCTCTAATTTCTTCATCAATATTTTTAAAGGTAGCTTTCCAAATATTTTTGCTAATACTACAAATTTCACATATACTTGCAAATTTTACAGTTATTTCACTATTTGTAAGAAAACTCGTTGCAAAAATATACGATGAAGCAAAATCTTTTTCTGTATAAAAAATAAAACCATCACCTGATATTGAAATACATTTAACATCAAATGAAGAAGTAATATCAACTCCTTTAGATAATATATTTAATATCTTATCTACTTTTGAGTTTATTCCATTTAAAATATTAAGAATTATTGGGTCATCATATCCAGATAAAATTGTTTCTCTAATCTTTTTACCAATATCATTCTTGTTATTAAAATTGATTTCTTCTACTATATCTTTATATTCTTCAATTTCATCTAATTGCACTTCTGCTATTTTAAAATTTCCTTTATAATCAACGCTATTAAACCCTAAATCGTAAATAGTATCAACTTTATCTATTATATCATAAGTAACAACTCTATCCTTTTCACTAATAATTTTAATCTTATATGTGATTTTTTCATTATCGTTACTATATTCTAATAATATATTTTGCGTTTCATTTATATAAGGTAATGCTTTATACGATATTTTAAAAGATTTACAATCATTTTTATTTATCAATACTGGAAAAGATTTAATATCTTTTGCACTAAAAAATATAATTTTTCCGTATATAGCTTTAGTAAATTGTGTCATACTATAAAATCAATATTAGATGTTGAAGTTAAATTATCGTCTTTATTATCAAGATTACTATTATTTTCTTGAAATTTTTGAGCTTTTTTTCTTTTTTTTCTTTTTTCTTCTTCTTTTACTTGTCTATTATTTGTAATTGTAGGATTTTCAACATTATCTGCACGTCTAACAGATTTATTCTTTTTTTCTGTTTCCTTAATAAATTCTTGCATAAAGAAGGCACTTTTTTCTTCAGTTCCCTTTTGCATACCATCTTGCAATTGTTCAGAAATATAACTTCTTGAAACAACAGTAGATATATCGTAAGACCCTGCCATAAATGCCTCCTTTATACAAATATTATTTTTTTACATAAAGTATACCAGTCCCAAAATTTTTCATAGTAAATTCTTCTGATATTCTGTTTAACGTTTCTGAATGCCCTAAACATAAATATCCTGGATCATTTAATACTTTATGAAACATATCTACAGCTTTTTTCTTGCCTTCAATATCAAAGTATATAAGTACATTTCGGCAAAATATCACATCTACTTTACCTACAAGCATAGATGCAGATGGAGACGTAATATTACCAGTATTAAAGCGAACTTTATGTTTTATATCATCTTTTATAAAATAACTTTGTCCTTCTTGGATAAAATTATTTGTAATAAAGTCGCTTGGAACACCTCTAAAAGATGCACTGTGATATTCGCCTTTTTTTGCTAATTCAACTACGTCAGAATTTATATCTGTAGCAACTAAATCAATACTGATTTTATTATATAAACCAGCATTAGTTAATAAAATAGCAATTGAATACGGTTCTTCTCCAGTAGAACAAGGAACAGACCATATTTTAATACTGCGTTTACCTGCTTTAATAAACTCTGGAACAATAGTATTAACTAAATAATCCATTTGACCCCTTTCTCGTAAGAAATAAGTTTCATTAATGGTTACTAAGTTAATCATTGTTTCTAATTCTTGTCGCTTCTTTATATCATATTTTAGATAATAAATATATTCTTTAAATGATGTAAAGTTAAGCTCTGACAATCTTTTAGAAAGCCTATTTTCCATAAGATATTTTTTTGCTTCAGTAAACAAAATACCAGAATTATTATAAATAATATCTTTTAATTCTACAAACTCCGTAGGAGTTAACTTTACTGTATTTAAAAACATAGTTAATCTCCTACTATATTAAGAAGTTTTTCTCTAACGTATCTATTTTCTTCAAATATGAGCCTATCTTTAAGTATCTTTTGGTATCCTGCTGGTTTTCTACCAATTATCATATCAACAGCTTTATAACGAACTAACCAACTTTCGTCAGAATCGTATAATTTTAGTGCAGTATTAATAGCGACTTGTCCTCCAATATTATCAAGGGCATTAAGTGCCTCTTTTCTAATATCTTCATTATTGTCGTGTATCCTTTCTAAAAGAAATTCTGTCGGATCACCACTACACTTTCCTAACACATCAATAATTGCTAATTTGACATTTTGTTCAACTTTTTCGTATGCAGCAATTAATTGTTTGCCTACTACTTCATTACATATGCCTATTAATGCTTTAGCAGCAAAGAAACCAACCCATTGATCGTTATCAGTAACTTTTTCTAATATTTTGTCAATATACTTATCTGGTCCAATACGTGCTATACCTGAAGCTGCAGCCTCTCTAACTGCAATTGATTTATGGTCTAATAACTTGATAAGTATCTCTCTAACATCAGATTTATTAAAGTGAGAAATCGCACGAGTAAGAGATACTTCTATACTTTCTCTTTCCTCTTTTTCTAAGGCTTCTACTAAATGTTTATAGCCACTCTCATCATTAATAAGAGAAATAGCCTGAACTGCACTTCTGCATATATGCTCATGACTATCACTTAAATACTTAACCAACTTATCACTATCAGTATTATCTGAAAGCAAAGCAATTGACGCTGCTGCTACTTCAGTAATTTCTGCATCTTTATCAGAAAGAAAAGAATATATTTTTTCTTTAGATGCAGTATCACCAACCCAACCTAAAACAAGTATCGCAGCAAGCCTAACGTTTCTTGAACTGTTATCAAGTGCATCACGGAATAATTGGACACTCGATTGATCTTGTGCTTTACCCATAGTGAGAATAGCATACTCTGTTTTTATAGGGTCATCACCTTTGATTATTTCCTCAAGTTTAGACCTAACATTACTATCGTAATTTAATGCTAAATAATCACTAATAGTCTGAGCATCTATTGGATCAAGAAATTGTTCGCAAAGCTCGTTTACATCAAAAGTTGAAAAATCGTCCTCAATATTAAAAAATGATAATAAACTTGCCATTTCAAGAACTTGCAACACATTATCATTAACATTTAATAACGATATTTCAAATTTCTTTGACATTGACGTTTTCTTTAACGCAATAAGTTCTGCCAAAATCTTACTCTGAATATAAACACAATTATACATATCTATACCAAGATACTTAACTCCGTTTAATTCAGAAATAAGATTATTGATTTGTTCAAAGTCAGTGCTACTAATATCTTCTGTCAATACAACTTTAAGACGACCGTCTTTAAAAGTATATTTAAGTTTTTCCATAAATTAGCCCAACGCTTTATCTTTTGAGTCAAATATTTTAAATACCTTATCTAATCCAGTAAAAGAGAACATTTCTCTAATATCTGATGACATTTCACAAAGACATAAGTCTTTTTTGTTTTGGTTTGCATTTTTAAGTAAGTCAATAATTTCTCTTAAACCAGAGCTATTCATATAAACTACATCTTTGAAAGATAATACAACTCCAGTGTTAGATGAGAATAAATCTAATACTTTTTGTTTAATTTCTGCACCACTTTGTGCATTAACTTCACCTTCAAGATAAACTACATTTTTTCCTTTTTCATTTGCAATTTTCATAAATCCTCCTATAGCTTTTTAATCGCTAAAATAGTAATATCATCTTCAAAACTATTACCTTTTGTAAAATCTCTTACATCAGTCATAATTTCGCTAATAATTTTTTCACAACTATAACTTGAAAACATCATTAATTTAGACATAAGCCTATCGTATCCATATTGTTCTCTATGAATATTCATAGCTTCAACTAAACCATCAGTATACATAAAGAAAATATCACCTGAATCAAGGTTTAATTTTCTTTCTTCATAGTCTAAATTTTGGAATGTTCCTAAAAACATACCACTAGCAGTTATCTTCTTAACAAGAAATTCTGAACTATCAAATAACAACGATGGATTATGACCAGCTGAAGCAATATTCATATGACCTCTTGCTGGGTCCATAACTGTATAAAACATAGTAACAAAATCTTTCGTATGTATATTATCACATAAAATATCATTAACCATAGTAAGAGCTTCTGATGAAGAAATTATATCAAAAGTATATGACCTCATAATAGCCCTTGTAATAGCCATAATAACTGCTGCTGGAGTGCCATGACCACTTACATCGGCAACTAAAAAACCCCAGTAATTGTTACTCATCTGGATACAATCATAATAATCACCACCAGCATGCTCAGCTGGTATATAATAAGCTCCAAAATCGTATCCATCTATATTTGGCAACTTTTCTGGCAATAAACTTTCTTGAATTTGTCCAACTTGACACAATTCTTCATCTATAACACTTTGAGCATCTTTTAACTTTTCATTCATTCTTAATAAATCTGTATTAAGAATAGTCATTTGACGCTGCTTTTCTCTAATTTCTGCTTGATGCTCTCTAATCTCATCTATAAGTTTAATTTCTCTCGTCGTATCTCTTAAACTTTCTATAATATATTTATCAAACAACGAATATACTACAGTCATATGTTTATCATGCATCATACGTAAAGATTTTTCAAGACGCTTGTCTTTCATAGGGCAATCTTTACACGGTGTAGCAAAACCGTATATTTCGTAACATTTAATATTTAAAAAATCTGTTTTTCCTGCAACAGATAATTCCTTAAGTATTTTATTAATGTTTACGACACTATAATCTGGAGCAACAATCATAATACCTTGAGTCATACTATCTATTGCTCTCTCAAGAAACTTATTACGTTTTTCAAGAAGATTTTTATCGTTAGATAAAACTACATTACTTGCCCTAGCTCTTTTATACTTGTGAACAAGCTCGTTATTTTCTTTAAATATATCTGATATATTGACAAGTATCTCTGCGTAAAGATTAGCATCTATCTGTTTGATTGTTGCCTTTAATACCATTCTTTCGCCACTATGAGAAACAGTATCATTATTGAAACTAACAGAACCTTTAAAATTTTCGTCTTTTAATGGACACTCTCTACAAGGGGCATTAAGTCCAAAAAAAACTTCGTAACATTTTTTATCATACAATTCATCAGGATGACGACCAGAAAATATACCCATATTACTATTGCAGTATTTAATATTATATTTCTTATCAACAGTAAACACGTATGCGTCTATGCCATCAAGAATTTTAGAAGTATCTTCTAACATAATAACCCTAATAAAAACCTAAATATCAGTAAAACTGTATAATTATCTTATACTTGATTTAGCCATTTTTTGCAAGAAAACTATTATATATTTACAATATTTATTTATGAAAATCTTAAGACAATCATTATGAGAACTGAAACGACTGCAAATATTGCTGAATACATAATAATTTTAAGAGATATTTTTTCTGCAGAAAACATCAAATCTGATTTGTAATTGGCAACTTGGTCATCTATTGATGATAATTTATATAAAACTTCTTCTATAACTTCACGATTTTTCTTTAAATCATCTTCTGCTTCATATTCTATAACATTACCGATATAAACAATAGTATATTCTACTAACGTAAATAGAGAGTTTCTTAAATGAGCAAACTGCCTTGTAAATAAATAACCTGGTGTCTTTATAAGCTCTGGCAATAAATCGTATTGAATTTTTTTTAAACGCTCCCTTGTGTCTGTTGGAATATCATTCAAATCTGGAATACGGTCAATCTCATTCATAACTCTACGAATTAAACGAGTATATTGGTTTACAAGTTCTGCCACAGCACTTGTGCGAAGTTTAACTTCTTTTCTTACTCCTCTATTTACTTTCATAAAGTTTTTTATCAAGACTATAGCAGAAGGAACTTTTACTTTTTTACGTTTTCTAACTACTTTAATAGAACGTTTAGTATCTATAGCAATTAATGTTTCAACAATTTCATCTGTCCCAAATACGAAATGATTTGCACCCTCTAATATATCTTTTTCATCATCAGCCATTTGACCATTAGTGAAGAAAAAAAGCCTTGTAACATTTTCATCATTCATTGTGCGAAGAACGTCTGTAGTAAGGTATGGGTCTAAAGATTCTCCTGGTTTGACAACTTCTATCCATACAAGTCCACACTGGTCTTCCCTACTTTGATAAGCCCAACTTTCTATACGCCTTTTACTCTCATGGTCTTTAATTGCACGATGTAAAGAATAACCAAAATCTTGCATTACTTCATTAACGAAATTGTAAAGTTCTGGTAATTTTATATTATAAAGCTGTTCATATTTACTCTTACGTTCAGAATCCATATACAATCATTACCTTTTAAATTTATATACACCAACACGCCTATTAGCTTGGTTACCAGTTTTCGTATTTCTTACTATGGGATAATTTGAGCCTAAACCAACAACTCGTATATTATCTGCCGTTATGCCAGCTCGCACCATAATATCTTTAATAAACAACCCTCTTTTATAAGATAATTCAAAATTACTTCCATAATTTGCATTATCACTAACAGGCACATTATCGGCATGTCCAAAAACTACGTATTTGCCATTTTTATCAAGGCTACTTATTTTACCATTATTCACAGGGTTTCTTATAGGTTCAACTACTCCTAAATCAAAATTATACTCTGCAATAAATTCTAATTCTGGTGAAGTAGGAAGTATATTTAAATTATCGGATACGTCATAAATTTCATTATCAGTTTTTTTGATAGGTGGATAACCAGAAATATCTTCAGTGCCATCAACATTTTTATTTAATTCGGCTTCATGATGTTGATTATCAGTCATAACTGATTCAATTTCAACCTTATCTGGAGTGTGATTATCAAGACTATCTAAAGACATTATAAATCTTTCTGCTTCTTTTTCGTTTAATCTTTCTACATCAATAACAGTCCAACCATTTAAAGCAACATTATCCTTTGCTTCTTGTTCATTTTCTGCAAATACAGTCATAATCGTCTTTACTTTAGACGTATTATTTTCAATAGTAACAGAATAAACTCCCCTTTCTGGATATGCTTCACCAGCAAACGTAATATTATCGCCACCAATAAAAAGGTTTTTTAGGAACATTACGAGGAATAGGAGAAAAAAGGAGAATATTTTTATTATCTTCTTCAAGTTGAAAATCCTTCATTGCTTGTGCCATATCTTTATCGGCATAAACAGCAACGATTTTAAGATCATATATAACATCATGTCCACCATTATACTGCAAAAACGCATCTGGTGGAAGTTTTGAAACAGTCTGAAAGCGAGTAGAAGCAGTCGTTACCTCATATACGTAAACTCTTGCTTCTACTACTTCAGAAAATAAAATTGTAATTAATATTACTAAACTATACGTTAGCACTCTTTTGAGATAAAAGTTCATCTATCTTATCCATTACAACCTGAGGGTTAAGAGGTTTCATTATAAATGCACTTATACCTGAAGCACTAATTTTCTTTCTATCTGATGGTTCCATTCTTGCAGATACTGCAATTATTGGTATTTCTACACCTTTTTCACGCAATGTTCTTGCAAGTCTAAAACCGTCCATATCTGGCATCATAATATCTGATATTAAGAGAGCTATATCATTATCTTTTTCAAGGATAGATATGGCATCTTTTGCAGATGGTGCTTCAACAACATCTATCCAACCAGAACCTTCAAGAATTTTTTTAGCAATTTTTCTATCAGTAACAGAGTCATCACAAACAAGCACTGAAATTGAATTTGCTCTCTTCTTAGTAGGTTTTGCTGCTACAGTAGCTTTTTTCCTAATACGGCGAGGCATATTTTGAGCAAGCTCCATTACCCCAGCAACATCAATAATAAGGCGAACACGTCCATTACCAGTAATAGTTGCACCTGCAACTCCTGGATTACCACCTAAATATTCGCCTAAGGACTTAATAACTATCTCTTCTTGACCTATAAGTTTATCAACTATAAAACCTAATTGTTTTTCTGCTAAAGCAACAACAACTACGTATAAATCATCATTTGGAGTTTCTTCTAAATCAAAAGCCTCATCTAACCTTACAAGGGATAAAACTCTATCTCTCAATTTTAAAACTTCTCTTCCTTCAAAAGAGTGAATTTCATTAGAAGAAATACGAACAGTTTCAACAACCGATACAAGAGGTATTGCAAAAGTTTCTGTAGCAACTTCAACAAGCAAGGCTTGAATAATTGCCAATGTAAGTGGAAGTTTTAAATAGAAAGTTGAACCTCTACCAATTTCACTTTCTATTGTTATAATACCATTTAATTTTTCAATGTTGGTTCTAACAACGTCCATACCAACACCACGACCAGAAATATTAGTGATTTTTTCTGCTGTAGAAAATCCTGGACGGAAAATTAAAGAATACGCTTGATTTTTATCTAATGCAGCAGCTTCTTCTGGAGTAATAACTCTTTTTTCAACAGCTTTACGTTTTAATTTTTCTGGATCCATACCAGCACCATCATCTTTTATTTCTATAACGATGTGGTTACCTTCATGGTAAGCAGAAAGTAATACTTCACCTTTTTCTGGTTTACCTTTAGCTTTGCGAACTTCTGGTTTTTCTATACCATGGTCGCAAGAGTTCCTAATCATATGGATAAGTGGGTCGCCTATTGCTTCAACAACAGATTTATCAAGCTCAGTTTCTTCACCACTGATAATAAGGTCAATTTCTTTACCTTGATCCCTTGATATATCTCTAACCATACGAGGGAATTTATTGAAAACTTTACCAATAGGTATCATTCTCGTTTTCATAATTGCAAGCTGCAATTCTGTAGTATTCATACCTATTTGAGATGTAGCTTCTGCAAGTTGTTCTATTAAATACTCATTTTCAAATTTATTTTCTAAATCAAAAGCAAGCTGTGCAAGTCTATTTCTTGAAAGAACAAGCTCACCCATAATATTAAGCAAGTCGTCTAACCTTGTAACATCAACCCTAATTGTTTGTTCAGTAGTTGCACCACCTTTTGCTGGAGCTGGAGCAACTTTTGCTGGTTTCTTAGCTTCCGTTTTTTTTGCAGTAGAGTTAGAACTGCTAGTAGATACTATTTTGCCTTCATTAGCTAATTTTAATTTTTTTATAACATCAGTTGCATCTGCAGTATCAGTGCCATTTTCAATATCTTGAACAATTTTTTTAGTAATATCAACAAACTCAAGAAGAACGTCCATTATTTCTCTTGTAACTCTAATTTCACCTTTACGAAGTTTGTTGAGAATTTCTTCTGCATGATGAGTTATACCAGAAAGTTTATCAAAACCTAAAAAAGATGACGAACCTTTCATAGTATGAGCACCTCTGAATATCTTATTCAAAAGGTCAAGGTCATCTTGTCTCTGTTCAAGTTCAACAAGATCTTGGTCTAAATTTTCAATAATTTCGTTAGTTTCAACCAAAAAATCCCCAACAAGCTCTTTCATATCATCATTATTCATTGTTCACCTGCTTATACGCCAAATTCTTTTAATAATCTATCAACAAGATCTTGGTCTTGTAGAATTTCTTTCGTATCTTTAATTTTATCTAATACGTCAACATCTATAACATTCTGTTTAATGCCTAATTTAATTAATATTGCTGCTAATCTTTCTTCAAGGGAATTAACGACTTTGATACTTTCATCAATTTTTTGTTTAGTCGCTTCTCTAAACTCTAATGACGAAACAATATCAAAACAAATATCTTGCCCACTAACAGCATTGTCTTCAAGACGTTCAAGCATACCTGAAGCCCTTGCAAAATCTCCAGCAGTAACAAACTGCCTAACTAATTCTAAATTTTCTTTAATATCATCAATATTAAAGTTAATTTTATCAACGTATGCAAGCACATCTTCTGATGCTTGTTTTGAATCAGATATAACTCCATTCAAAACTTTTTCAAAAGTTGGAAGTTCTGAACCATCAATAACTGTAGATACTGTTTTTAACTTTTTAAGTGATTCATTAAAATATTGAGCTATATCGTATAATTCACTTTCTGGATCAACAGAAATATTAACTACATCGTATTTACCTTCGTTAATATTTCTTGCAATACTTAAAAGTTCATTTAGATCTTTAAATTCGCTCATATTAAATATCCAACAATTTAAACACTTTTTCCTGTAATGTATCTGGCGTAAATGGTTTTACAACGTAGTTATTTACACCACTCCTTAATGCAGTAAGAATATCCTCTTTTGCAGCTTCTGTCGTAATCATAAGAATAGGAGTATCCTTAAATTGATCTTTTTGTCTAACAGTTTTAACGAAAGTAAGACCGTCCATTTCTGGCATATTCCAGTCAGTAACAATTAAATCAACATTATTTTTAGACATCATTTCAAGGGCTTCTATACCATTTCCAGCTTCTAAAATAGCCGTAAAGCCAAGTTTTTGTAGGGTGTTTTTAATAATCCTACGCATAGTAGTTGAATCATCAACTGTAATGATTACATGTTCGTACGCCATTAAATCCTCCGATCCTCACATAAACCTATATCAGTATATTATTTATTTTTTCTTTCGCTGTGTCAATCTTTTAATTTTTTAATTCTTTCTGCCTTGCTAACAATTTCTTTAATTCTAAAGCCAAAATATCCGTCAACAATAACAACTTCGCCCCTTGCAATAACTTTATCATTTATTGCAAGCTCTATTGATTCATCTGCATTTTGTTCTAATTCTACAATATTTCCAGGCCCTAACCCTAAAATATCTTTTAAAAATAATTTAGCACTTCCCATTCTAACACTAATAGGAATATCTATATCTAATAATAAATCTAAATTTTGATTTCCAGATGATGTAGCAGCAACTGGTTGTTGAACAGGAGAATCATCAAAAAATGAAGTTGAATTATTTGAGCCACTTTCTGCATCTGAAGATGAACTCAAATACCCTGATAACTCACCGTCCATAAAGAAACGAAAATTTACAGTCCTACCATCTATTGAACCAGAAAAATCTACTACCATATATTCTGAGGCTTGAAAAACTGCTGAAGATGAATTTTTAACAACATCATCTACCTTAATAGAAAATTTCTTTTTAAGGGCATCTTCTACTGGAACATTAATTGCACTTAGTAATTGAGATGCAAGTTCTTTAACTGCATCTATAACTTCATCATCAAGTTCATCTTTACTATCTCCATCACCAGCCAACATAAAATCTGCAAGCATAGTAATATCGGTAGTTTTAAAAAACAATCCAGCTTCAAACCCAGTATTACTTTCTGTAGCCGAAACGAAAGCCTCGTCAGAAAAATCTTCAAACATACCTTGAGAATCGCACATTAATACATCAACTAACGGAGTATCTGCTGACTGAGAAGTTATAGCACTAATAGCAGTAGCAAAAGTTTCAGATAATATTTTACAAAAAGTTTCCATTTTTGGTTGCTTGGAAAAATTAACTGGTTCTTTCATCATCCTGCTCCGTAGTTGCCCTAGTAATTTTTATTGCTTTTTTAATACCTAAAATACCTAAGGCACCAAAAAATTTATGTTTATTGCTAATATATACATTTAAAGGTCTTTTAGCTTTCTTATTTAATATTATAGTATCATTTTCTTTTAATTCAAGTATTTCACCTACTTTTAATTTAGTCCTTCCTAACTCAACAATTAAAGGAACATTAATATTTTCAAGTAGTTCTAAAATACGAGATTCATATTCACCTGAACGACCTTTTTTTGCTCCAATAAGCCAATCTTGTGAACTAATTTTATTTAAAATAGGCTCTAAAATTAATGCTGGTAAACATAAATTCATCATTCCAGTTGCTTCGCCAAACTTAATTTCAAATACAATTAATACTACAACCTCATTTTGAGCTACAATCTGAATTACGTGAGGAGAATTTTCACTTAATTCTTTTTTTAACCTAACATTAGGAACGATTTGTTTCCATACATCTTCTAAATCTTTTAAAATTAAAGTAATAATCCCATCAATAATAGTCATTTCAAGGGGAGTCAATTCACGAACGTGGAATAACGGCAACCCTTGTCCACCTAATAATTTATCTACTATAGGAAAAATTAATGATGGGTTAATTTCTAATACGGCATTACCTTGCAAAGGAATCATACTAATTATATTAAAACTAGTAGGGTCAGGTAATGACATAAGAAATTCACCATAAGTCATTTGGTCAACACTAACTAATGAAATATCAGTAATAGTTCTTAAGAAACTTGATAAATCAGAAGAAAAGTTTCTTGCAAATTTATCGTGTAAATTTCTAATAGACCTTAACTGTTCTTTAGATACCCTATCTGGTCGCCTAAAATCGTATATAGATATTTTTTTAGGGACAAATTCAGGTGGTAAATCTGTATCGCTCCCTTCATAAGACGAATCCATAGTATCATCTGATACTGTTGATAATAGAGCATCAATTTCGTCTTGACTTAAAATATCTGCCATATTCCTTAACTCCTAATATTATTTTAAGGATATACTTTTTTATAAAATATTAATTATCTTTTTTGCTAAATTTTTTTGCCTTTATAATTCTTTAAAACAACGAAGTGTAAAGCAAAAATATTAGCAAAAAACGTTATTTACAATGATATGCTATTCTTCCTGCTATATCCTCAAGTGGCACAATTTCATCAGCAATTCCTGCATCAATAACTGCACGAGGCATACCATAAACTATACAACTTGCTTCATCTTGAGCAATAATTGTTCCGCCTGCTTGTTTTAATTTTGCAAGACCTTTTGAGCCATCTGAACCCATACCAGTCATTATTACCCCTAAACATTCTCTACCGTATATTTCTGTAATAGAATCAACCATTACATCAACACTTGGAATATTAAAACAATTTGTAGGTTCTGGAGAAATATCAGTATAAACGTGAGCACCAACTTTTTTGAAAGTAAGGTGCATTCCACCTTTTGCTATATATACAACTCCTGGTTCTAATTTTTCTTTACCTTGAGCTTCAATAACTGTAAGTTTTGAAAGGGAATTAAGCCTTGTTGCAAGAGATTGAGTAAAATTTGGTGGCATATGTTGAGTAATAACTACTGGCACATTTAAATCTTCTGGCAAGAAAGGAATTACTTTTTGTAAAGATTGTGGACCACCAGTAGATGTTCCTAATGCAACAACTCTTTTAATGCCAGATTTTGCAACAGTAACTCTTGATGAGCCTACAGCACCTCTACCAGCTGGTGCATGACGAGTATCTATTGTAGGAGTTGCTGACGACATTTTTCTTGGTGTCAAAAGTCTCATCATTGCTTTATTTTTTGCAAATTTGCGAATTTTAGCTTTTAAATCTGTTTCAATATTAGTAGTGCTTGTGCTCATTGTAGGATCTTTTGAAATAAAATCTACTGCACCTAAATCGAGACCTCTTAAAGTGGCATCGGCTCCTTCTTGAGTAAGAGAACTAACCATAATTGTTGGTGTTGGGTTATCACGCATAATATGTTCAAGAGCCGTAAGTCCGTCCATAACTGGCATTTCTATATCAAGAGTAATAACATCTGGAGAATATCTTTTAACCATTTCAATAGCTTCCTCGCCATTTCTTGCAAGTCCTACTATTTCCATGTCAGCTTCTTCCTTGAAAATACTTTCAAGGGCTTTTCTCATAAAAACTGAATCATCAACTATTAAGATTTTAATTTTACTCATAAAGGTCCTTTAGCCTCCTCTTTAATTTTTGCATAGCAGAAGTATGTATTTGAGATACACGAGATTCTGTAACTCCTAATACTTCTGCCGTCTCTTTCATCGTTAATTCCTCATAATAATATAAAGAAACGACTTGCCTTTCTTTATCAGATAATTTATCTATCTCGGAGGCAAGCCTTTCTGTAAGTTTAACTTTCATTAACTCATCTTCTGGAGTTAAATCTGTGCTTTTAATTAAATCTATTAAATTGCTATCGTCATCTCCAACTGTTTCATCAAGAGACAACATTTTATCATGTTCTTTTAAATTTTGAAGTTTATAAACATCTTCTTTATCAAAATCTGTATTTTCAACAATTTCATCAACTGTTGGGTGCCTACCTAACTTAGAAGATAATTCAGCAATTGCACTTTCTAAGGCTTTAAGTCTCGTCCTAACGTTACGTGGCAAAAAGTCAAGATTTCTTAAAGAATCTAATATAGCTCCTTTAATACGCCTTTCTGCATAAGTGCTAAAAGCAACATTTCTGCTTTTATCAAATCTCTCCATAGCTTCAATAAGCCCAATAGACGCAGCTGAATATAAATCATCTACATCAACACTATCAGGGAGAGTGCCTTTGAGACGAATAGTCCACGACTTTATCTTTGGAAGAAATTCTAAAACTATATCGTTTTTTTCTTCTTCCGTAAATTTTGTCAAGGTTTCTGCCTCATTAATCATTAAAGTATCTTCCAGTAATTTTTAAATATTCTTGCCAAATTTTGAGATAATGTTTTAGTAACAAAATATATTATAAAAAATACTATAATATCTCTTAAATAATATGTCAATTTTGGTTCTGCTACAAGTATTTTAAACAAGAAAGAACCAGTTGTTACTAAAGAGGCTAACAAAATAGGCATATACTTTAAAGAGGAAATCATTTGAACACCCCTTTAAAAAGCTCGTAAACATTAGCAGATTTTTTTTCTACTGGAACACCAACAAGACGTTTAGCACAATCTTGAATATCTTTAGAAAATTGAGCTTTAGGCTCTAAAATGCTAATTGGTTTTTGAGCTCTTATTGCTTTTCTAACTAATTTATCATCTCTTAAATGACCTAAAAGTTCAAGTTCAACACATAAAAATTTATCTGCAACACCTTTTAAACTTTTATATACATTTTCTGAATTTTGCAAGTCATCTACTCTATTAAACACTACTTTTATTTTTTTAATATTATAAGATTGGCTAACGACTTTCATAAAAGCGTAAGCATCTGTGATTGCTGTAGGTTCTGGTTGAGTAACAACTATAACAGTATCTGCTATACTTGCAAATCTAACAACAGAATCTGCAATACCAGCTCCAGTATCAAATATAATATAATCGTATTTGCCATCAAGAGTCATAAATATGTTAAATATTTTTTCGTATTCAGCTTCTGATAAAACTGAAAGCTCCATAAAACCACTTGAGGCCGGAAACACGTCAAAACCGTAAATGTTTTTCTTTAAAATATCATCAATAGTAGCCCTACCATCAAGATATTTTTTTACTGTAGCAGTAACAGAAAGAGATAACATTATATCAACATTAGCTAACCCTAAATCGGCATCAAAAATGAGAACTTTTTTTCCCATTGCTGCAAGTTGGCACGCCATATTTACTGTAAAATTAGTTTTTCCAACTCCACCTTTACCACTTGATACTGAAATATAGTGGCTATGTCTGTTAGATTCCCATGCTCGTTTTCTTAAATTATAGGCTTGATCTGTCATTTTTCGCTCCAAAGTGTAGGAATTTCCTGTAATAATCTCTTAGCAATCTTCTTGCCATTTGGAACTTCCATATCATCTGGCACATTTTGACCAGTAGCAACGAGTAGTATAGGTATATTCTTTTTTACTGGTAAATTAACTAATGGACCAAAATAACGAGTTTCGTCTAACTTCGTAAAAATAAAATATTCTGGCAATAATGAAGAATATCTTTCTACTGTATCGTATAATTCTTGATGATTAGATGCAAGAGACATAACGAGACAAGTAGATATACTTTCATCTACTTTTAAAAAATCTCCAATCTTCTTGATTTCATTAACATCAAATTGACTTCTTCCCATAGAATCAAGCAAAATACAATCGTATCTATTTTTTACTTCACGGATAATACGTTTTAATTCTTCTGGAGTTGTAGCAACGTAAAGAGGAACATTTACTATTTCTGCATACGTTTTTAATTGTTCTACAGCACCAATTCTAAAGTTATCTAATGTAATTAAACATACTTTTTTATTATATTTTAATGTAAGACTTGCTGCAATTTTTGCAATAGTAGTAGTTTTGCCAACTCCAGTAGGGCCAACTAAAGCAATAATTCTTTTGCTCATAACTTGGCTATAATCTTCTTCTACCATTATTAATTCTGAAAGCATATCTATTGCAGCATTTTTAAACTGTATTCCCGTTAAATTATCTGCAATACGCTTTTCCATACTCTTTAAAAACCTATAGGAAACGACTTCATCAATACCATTTTTAGTAAAAATAGTATAAAATTCTCTTAATTTATCAGGCAAATCTATTGCCATATTTTCTGCCATATTATTCTTCATTTCTGATAATTGTTTTTTAATATCACCTATATCTTCTAATAAAGCTGGCAGTTTATCTAACCCTAAAGAAGAAATTAATGCAGTCATTTTTTCAATAGTATCGTCTTTTTTCTCTTCTATTGGTGAATATTTATCAAAATACTCATCATCGTTATCTACTAATCTCGGTGCAGTTTTTTGTCTTTTGCGTGGTGCAACTGGAGGTGGAGCAAGCTCAACGTATTCTTTTTCTTCAATTTCATCTATAAAAGGCTCACTCTTGTAGCTATCGTATCCAAAAGTCTGCCTAATCACTTGGTTATCATCATTATCGTAATATTCAATATGTTTTTCTTTATCAATATGCTGAACTTCTTTTTTTCTTGCAGCGTTATATTTGTGTGGTCTATTTTTTGCAACATATTGAGGGCTATAAGATGAATATGGCCCATCATCGTCAATGCGTATATTTCTGTGAGTTTTTTTATTTTGAGGCAAAGGTTGCTTCTTTTCGCCTTTATAATCAACAGCTGCAGTAACTTCTAAAACTGGCTTTGAAAAAAGACCAAAATTATTGCTTTTCATTACTTTACGAGTAGATAATATAACAGCATCTGGACCTAAATCCTGCTTAATTAATTTCAAGGCTTCTTTCATGTCTGATGCTTCATATTTTTTCATTTTCATAAAAAATGATACTCCAATAATTTCAAGCAAATAATAATGCACTATATTATAAACTTAAAACTACTTTAATTGCAAGGATTTAAAATAGCATAACAATAAAATATTAATTAATTAGTTAAAATTTTAGTTATAAACTTCATATTTTATTGTATATTACTAAATAGATTTTATTCCCACTCTACTGTTGCAGGTGGCTTAGTAGTAATATCATACACTACTCTACTTACGCCTTTAACTTCATTAACAATCCTATTTGAAACTTTTGCTAACACATCATGAGGGATATAAGCCCACCTTGCAGTCATAAAATCACTTGTAATTACTGCTCTTAATGCAACTGTATAGAAATACGTTCTATGATCGCCCATTACTCCAACAGAACGCATATCTGTAAGAACTGCAAAATATTGATTAATCTCTGTATCTAAACCACATTCTGCTATTTCTTGTCTAAAAATTGCATCGGCTTCTTGCAATATTTCTACTCGTTCTGCCGTAATTTTTCCAATAATCCTAACACCTAAACCAGGACCAGGAAAAGGTTGACGCATTATTAAACTTCTTGGCAATCCTAACTCTAAACCTACCGTTCTAACTTCATCTTTATATAATTCTCTTAAAGGTTCAACTAAACCTTTAAAGTTGATATTTTTTGGAAGTCCTCCAACATTATGATGACTTTTTATTAAGGCAGAACCTTTAACACCACTTTCTACTATATCTGGATAAATTGTGCCTTGAACTAAAAAATCTACTTCGCCAATTTTGTTTGCTTCTTCCTCAAAAACTCTTATAAATTCAGTGCCGATAATTTTACGTTTTTCTTCTGGATCAACTACATCTTTTAATTTAGATAAAAATCTTTCTTGAGCATTAACTCGTATAAAATTTAAGCCGAACTTTTCAAAGGCTTTTTCTACCTCATCACCTTCATTTTTTCTTAAAAGACCATGATCTACAAAAACGCAAGTTAAATTTCTTCCTATTGCTTTATGAACAAGTAGTGCTGCAACAGAAGAATCTACTCCTCCTGATAAAGCACATAACGCCTTGCCATTACCTATTTGAGCTTTTATATCTTCTATTGCTTTTAAAGTAAAAGAAGTCATTTCCCAACCTCCACTACATTTACACGCATTATATAAAAATGATTTTATTATATCTATTCCTTTTGGAGTATCTGTTACTTCTGGGTGAAATTGAACAGCATAAAAATTTTTATCTCTATCTTCCATTGCTGCAACAGGGCAGTTATTAGTTGAAGCAGTAATTTTAAAACCCGTTGGCACTTCTTTAATATAGTCAGTATGGCTCATCCAACAATTAATTGATTTTTCTAAACCTGAAAACAACAAGCTATCGTTATCAACATTAACTACTGTATCGCCGTATTCTTTAACGTTACTATTATCAACTTTTCCACCTAAAGAATTTGCCATATATTGAGCACCGTAACATATGCCTAATACAGGAATGCCTAAATTAAAAATTTCATCAGTAGGTTTTGGGGCATCATCTACATAAACGCTAGCTGGACCACCAGAAAGGATAATACCTTTATAACCACCTTTCTTTATTTCATCAATAGATGATGAATAATGCAAAATTTCACTAAAAACGCCTAATTCTCTAACTCGTCTTGCAATCAAGCTAATATATTGACCACCAAAATTAAGAATTAAAATCTTTTCCATAATATAGCTACCTTGTTAATATAAAATATGTTATATTTAATAAAACTAAAAAATATAAAATTCAAGTATAACTATATAATAATTTTTATATTTATTCAAATTTCTATTGATGATATATCAAGATAAGTATAGATTATATTTTTAAATATTTTGAGGATTTTATGACAAAGTGGATTTTTGTAACTGGTGGTGTAACAAGCTCTTTAGGTAAAGGAGTTACTGGTGCAAGTATAGGCAAGCTACTACAACTTAATGGATATACTGTTACAATGGCAAAATTTGACCCTTATTTTAACGTTGACCCTGGAACAATGAATCCATATCAACATGGCGAAGTTTACGTTGCTTCAGATGGGGCAGAAACTGATCTTGATTTAGGATATTACGAACGTTTTTTAGGCGTAAAAACAACGAAAGCAAATACTAACACTTCTGGCGATATATTTAAAACTGTTATAGAAAGAGAGATTAAAGGATATTATAAAGGCAATACAGTCCAAGTAGTGCCACACATTACTGATGAGATTAAAAGGCGTTTCCGTATTTTTCAAGATGATGTTGATATTGCTATTATAGAAATTGGTGGAACTGTTGGAGATATTGAAGGCTTACCTTTTCTTGAAGCAATACGCCAATTTAGACAAGAATTACCAAAAAATGATGTTTTAGTAATTCATCTTACATTAATTCCTTTTATTGATGCTGCTGGAGAATTAAAAACTAAACCTACTCAACATTCTGTATCTAAGTTACGTGAAGCTGGTATTAGTCCTGATATTATAATCTGTAGAACTAACAAGAATATAGATAGCGATTTAAAGAAAAAAATATCACTTTTTTGTAACGTAAAAGAAAATTACGTTATTGAAGCTACTGATTGTCCATCAATATACCATATTCCAGAACAACTTTATCAGCAAAATATTTCATCAATAGTAATGGAAAAGTTAAATATTTCGCCTAAAAAAGATTTTGATACATCATTTTTTGAAAAAGTTTCTTGTTCTTTATCTAATGGAACGGTAAATATTGGCATTATTGGAAAATATACTGGTTTAAAAGATGCTTATAAATCTATTTCAGAATCTTTATTTCTTGCTGGACTTGACAAAAAGATTAAAGTTAATGATATTTATTTAGATTCTGATGATAAAAATTTGCTTGAAAAAATAGAAAATTTAGATGGTATAATTGTCCCTGGTGGATACGGTTATCGTGGAGTTGAAGGCAAAATTTCTGCAATTAAATACGTTAGAGAAAATAATATACCATTTTTTGGTATATGTTTAGGTATGCACTGTGCCGTTATTGAAGCTGCAAGAAATTTAGCAGGAATAGATAATGCTACATCTCAAGAATTTGATGAAAAATCAAGCAATCAAGTTATATCAATGTTAAACGAGCAAAAAATAATTGATTTACTTGGTGGAACACAAAGATGTGGAGAATACGTATCAAAAATTGAAGAAAATACTCTTGCCCACAAGTTATATAATACGACAATGATTACTGAACGCCATAGACATAGATATGAATTTAATCCAAAATATATTGATAGTCTTGAAAAAGTTGGACTAAAAGTTTCTGCTTATTACGAAAATATTTTGCCTGAAATTGTTGAGATAGAATCTCACCCATTTTTTATAGCTGTCCAGTTTCACCCAGAATTTACATCTTCTATAGGACAACCTAATCCTATTTTTTCTGGTTTTATTGAGGCTGCATTAGAGTATAAAACAAGCAAGAGGTAAATATATGTGTGGTATAATCGGTTATATAGGAAATAAAAATAGTGATATATATCTAATAAATGGCTTAAAAGCCTTAGAGTATAGGGGTTATGATTCTGCTGGTGTTGCCATTAGTAATGGTAGCAATATAGAAATCATTAAATCTGTAGGCAAAGTTTCGGTTCTTGAAACTGCAGTTAAAGCAGCAAGACCTAACGGAATGTGTGGCATTGCCCATACTAGGTGGGCTACCCACGGTCAACCTACAGAAAACAATAGCCACCCTCACACAGATTGCACTGGCGATGTTGCAGTAGTCCATAATGGCATTATAGAAAATTTTCTTCATTTTAAAGAAAGTTTAATAAAAAATGGACACGTATTTAAATCTGATACAGATACAGAAGTAATAGCCCATTTATTAGAAGATAGATTAAAAAATATAAATAACGATTACGAAAATAATCTATTAAAAGCAGTTTCTGAAGTCGTAAAAATGTTAAACGGTAGTTACGCTATTACTGTTTTATGGAAGAAAGCACCAAATATTATTGTAGGAACTAAAAAGAAAAGCCCCTTAGTTATTGGCATTGGTAATGAAGAAAATTTCTTTGGTTCTGATGTTTCAGCTTTTTTTCATTATACAGATAAGGCTGTTTATCTTGATGATGGCGATATTGCAGTATTAAAAAAAGATAAAATAAATCTATACGATATTAACCTTAATGAAAAAAAATATAATATAACAACTATAGAAAACACTAGTTCTGATGCAAGCAAAAATGGATTAGAGCATTATATGCTAAAAGAAATTAGAGAACAACCATCTACTGTTAGAAGCACCATAGAACCAGTTTTAAATAATATTGATACTGCTTTTGGAATTGATAGCCAACAATTAAAAAATATAAAAAATATATTAATGATTGGCTGTGGAACTGCATTTCATGCAACAATGACTGCAAAATACTGGATAGAAGAGTTTACTAATATTCCTGCACAAGCTGAACTTGCTTCAGAATATAAATATCGTAAAGTTGCTATGCCAGAAGAAACTTTAGGAATATTTGTTAGCCAAAGTGGAGAGACTGCAGACACGGTTGCTGCATTAGAAAAAGCAAAAGATGCAGGATTTAAGACTATAGCAATATGCAACGTATATAATTCAACAATCTCTCGTATAGCAGATTATACTTTTTATACTAAATGTGGTCCAGAAATTAGTGTAGCCTCTACAAAGGCTTTTACAGCTCAATTATCGGCACTTTTTGCTTTATCTTTGTATATTGGTAAATCTTGTGGTAATTTAAATAGTAGCCAAGTAGAAAAATACCTTAAAGAGTTATCTTTTATACCAAAAGCTATAGAAGATGCACTTAATAACGAAGATAAAGTTAAAGAATTAGCAGAAAGATATTATAGAGATAAATCTTTCGTATTTTTAGGGAGAAATGTAAACTATCCTATAGCCCTTGAAGCAGCACTTAAATTGAAAGAAATCACGTATCTTCAAGCAGAAGGCTTTGCAGCTGGCGAAATAAAGCATGGTCCTATTGCACTTTTAACTATTGGCACACCAGTTATATCTATTGTTCCTTACGACAGTTTATTTGATAAGATGTCTAATGTATGTGAAGAAGTTATGGCTCGTGGTGCAGAAGCCGTTGCAATTACCGATGATTTAGGCAATAGAGAATTAGACCCAAAAATAAAATTAAGGATAATACTTAAAAATACTCCAGAATATCTTTTTCCTATAGTAAATATAGTTCCACTACAACTTTTTGCATACTATATAGCAAGATTTAATGATAGGGAAATAGACCAGCCAAGAAATTTAGCAAAAAGTGTTACAGTAGAATAAAGTATGAATAGAATAGGTTTAAAACTTTGGTCAACAAATCTTTATTATGCTCCTATTGTAGAAAAATTATATAATGATAATGTATTTGATTATATAGAACTTTCTGCAATACCTAATAGCTATGAGGATACTTATAGAGTATGGAAAAATTTAAACATTCCTTTTATTATCCATGCACCTCACTTTATGCAAGGAGTTAATTTTTCTGATTATAAAAAAGAAGAATATAATTTTGAGATTATTAAAGAGACTTTTAAATATGCAAATTCATTAAATGCAGAATATATTATATTTCACCCAGGTATTAATGGTGATTATAAAGAAACAGCAAGACAAATGTCAAAATTAAACGATAGCCGTGTATTAGTAGAGAATAAACCTTATAATATTGCAGTTAAAATTAATGGTTTATCAGAAAAAGATGTTTGTGTTGGCTATAATATGGAACAAATTAAATATATTTCTGAAACGGCAAATATTGGCGTATGTTTAGATATAGGTCATTGTTTTTGTGCTGCTAATGGTTTAAAAGAAGATAAATATAAAATGATAAGCGATTTTTTAACATTAAAGCCAAAAATGTATCATATTAGTGATGGCGATATTAATAGCCCTATTGATAAACATTACTCTATTGGGAAAGGAAGTTACGATTTTAATAAAATTTTTTCAATATTACCTAAAGATATAACATTAACTCTTGAAACAGAAAAAAAATCAAAAGAAAATTTAGATTGTTTTATTGATGATTGCAAAAATATTAAGACTTTTTTTAATTAGAAAAAAAGAGTGCTTATAAAAGCACTCTGTGGTTTTGCCCCACTTACGAAAAAACATTCGTTTTTTCGCTCCAATTTCTGTCCTGAAATTGTTACATTTTGATTAAAATTTCGTCATAAAATTTTATATCAATTTTTTTACTGGATTACTTCGTCCTTTCACTCCTCGTAATGACTGTTTTAAAGTCATTGACCCTTTAAAAGTCACTAGCGAGACGATTTTAATCGTCGTGGCAATCCATAAATAATATAAAATTTATATATTTATAAACTTAAACTTGAAACAATAAATATCTTTAAATTTTATCAATAATATTGAAACGGTAACAATATACATAAAGAATACAATTTTTGAACTCAGAAGTAATGACATATATTTATTCAATGCTTTTTGGGAGCTTTGGGCTTGTCCCCGAGCGTAAGCGAGTTGGTTGACAGAAAACGTGGCGATTAATAAAACGCCACCCGTTTTTGCGACCTTATTGAATAAATATATGGAATGTTTCTACTTCTGGAGAAAAAATTGTGTTCTTTAGGAAAGTTGATATTGAAATAATCTTTACACCGAAATGAGTTAATTAATTTTAAAAATTAAAACTAAAAATTTCTTATAAACTATTTTTACTGGATTACTTCGTCGCTTTGCTCCTCGTAATGACCGTTTTTACGTCATTGCGAGACGATTTTAATCGTCGTGGCAATCCACAAACTATACAAAAAAATTTATGTTTTGATTTTTTATTAACCGTTACGCAGAAGCAAAGTAAAATTTTCAATATTAATGTAACAATGTTAGAGATAATTAAAATAATTCCTAAATTTCTTGATTTTTTTTATTTTTTAGGATATTAGTTAAAAACATTAAAAAGAGGACAGAATATTGTTTAAAAATTTTATATATAATTTTTTTTCACAAACTGATGTTATACAACGTTTTGAAAGTGCTAAAAGCCATATGAGTCGTCCGTCTCTTAACGCTGAAGATTTTTTAGCTATATTCTTTATAGCTGGTCTTGCTGGAGTATTTATTTCAGTCGTTTTATTAGATTATTTTAAACAAAGAAGTAAGAAATAATTTTCATAACTAATCTATATCAAATTACT
>JAZSQT010000022.1:0-7152 GCA_045538075.1 Mucispirillaceae bacterium | reverse complement strand
ATAACCTTAAAAAGGGTAAATTCTAAAAAATATTGCAAGAAATTATAATGAGTAATTTCTTTATTTAATAAAGATAGAAAAATTTTGTCATAAAATTTTTTATTAATCGTTTTTTCTGGATTACTTCGTCGCTTTGCTCCTCGTAATGACAAAAAAATCAATTCATTGCGAGACGATTTTAATCGTCGTGGCAATCCACAAATTATATAAAAATTTTTTATATTTATTAAAGATGTTTCTGTGTAAAGATTATTTAAATTTCAACTTTCCTAAAGAATACAATTTTTTAATCTTAACAAATGATACAAAAAATTTTAGGGTTAAAATTTTTTATTAATTTATTAATATTATCACTCTATAAATCTATAATATATTTTTATTCGTTAAATAATACTTAATCGTTGCAATCATTTTTGGATTTTACAATTTTTAACTATTTATATTTCTTGACTTATATTTTTTTTTTTAGAATGAAAATGTGGTATTATAGTTAAATAAGTATTTTTAAAAAGGTGGTTTTTATGAATAAATTTAAAAATATAGTTATTAATTTATTTTTAGTTTTTATTCTTTCTTTTTATATTATCGGTTGCTCTGATTCTGATATACCTAATTCATCTGATAGTAATATAGGTTTTAATGATACTGATAAAGAAGATATTAATAATAATCAAAATTATGGCAATATAAACGATACTAATTCATCTTCACCTGACATATATAGAGATCCTACTGCTAATGTGGATATAGTTAAAACTGTAACTGTTAGCTTTGATCCATATGACGGTCATTTTTATTATGCTACTGGCAAAACACATAATCCAGATAGGGTAGAAATATTGCCGGGTATTGTTAATGAGCCAGTTGCTCCGTGGAAAGAGGGTTGTAAGTTTAAAGGTTGGTATAAAGATTATAGCACATGGAAAGATAAATGGGATTTTAAAACGATAGTAACGGAGAATATGACTTTATATGCCTTATTTGAGCCTTCTAATACTCCTGATACAAAGCCAGCTATTAGTTATATTAGCTATGATTTGTATGATATGGGTTTAAAACCTACTCCTATAACTGAATTTGACGAAGGGAAAAATACAAAAACTTTATGGGTTAAAGGTGTAAATGAAAAAGAAGGTTGGCAAGACCATAGGCAATATACTAATAACTGTTGGGGGACTACTTCATCACAAATGCTTGATTGGTTCTTTAAACAAGATAAATTTAAAGAGTTCTTAGTAAAAAATAGTAATGCTCCTAAATCTATTGATGATATGAGAAAATGGTTTTTGGATCTTCACGGAGAATGGGGTTGGATAATTAGATTAGCATTATCTGCCTATTTTGATAGATTTTTTCCAGATTTAAATTTATCTCAATATATGTATAACTATAACGGAAATAACAAAGCCTTTACATTGGAAACATTCTCTGCACTACTATATAGACATTTAAGTAAAGGCGATATGGGTGGTATTTCTGGGTTTATGTTTGCTAACCAACCCCATGCTATGTCGTTATGGGGAGCAGAATTTGATAAAGATGGTCTTGTAGTTGCATTATGGCTTACTACTTCAGAATGCACTAATGATGAAGGTATCTTAAAACCAAGATTAAATAAATACGAACGTTCTTCTACATCTAAAGAAGGTCATTACAAATGGAGTGCTTCTTATGAATATTATTCAAGCACTGGTGGTTATTATAGCACTTATCATACGTTTGTAAGTGATATTTATACCTTATGTTTTTTAAATGGAAGTGATACAGACTATAGTAAATAAATAAAAAGTAGGTTTATGCCTACTTTTTATTTGCCATTAATTACATATAGATACTTTTTTATCTAATATCTTTAATAAGTCTATTTTATTTTTTATAAAATATAAAAATATATAGTTACTCGTTATTTATAAATAGTGAGTAACCATTCCTACATAAAGATTATACGATAGCATAAAAAACTATCATATAATCTAAGTTTATTTGTTGGAATAAATTAAAACTAATTTAGTAGGTTACATGTTAACTTTATTATAATAAATAATAAAATCTTATTTAATTAACATTTAAGCAGTCTGTAAATTCTGAGAAATATTTCGTTTTCTACTTAATTGTTTTAAGTAAATAAATAATATTAATCCTAACCCAACAATATAACCTAAAAAGCGATATTCATAAGGAATGCCAATAGATAATGTAAGTAATGCTGGGAACATCATTATAACAGTAGCAACAAGTAAAAGTATGGCTTCAACTAATGTGTTTTTATAAATAAACCAACCTTGAGCAAAGGAAGCAAAAATCATTGAACCAATAGCAGTCATAACAAATATAAATATTCCAACTGGAACACTCGTAATGCCTTCAAGAACAATATCGTGATTAAAGAAAAAGAATAAAGGTATAATTGCAGTTCTAATATCGTAAAAGAAACCTTGTATTCCAGTTTTAATAGGGTTAGTGTCTGCAATAGCAGCCCCAGCGTAAGCTGCAAGCCCAACTGGAGGCGTAACATCTGCTAATATTCCAAAATAGAAACAATATAAATGGCAAATTAAAAGAGGAACTGCAAGGCTTAATCCCATAAACTCAAGATTTGCCCCAGCTTGAACCATAATAGGTGCTGTAAGAGATGCCATAATAATATAGTTTGCAGTAGTTGGCAAACCCATACCTAAAAGAAGCCCAGCAATTGCCGTAATAATAATCAAAATAAATAAATTACCACCAGAAATAAGTTCAACAATATAAGTAATTTGTTGCCCTAAACCTAAAGCTACAATACCAACAATAATACCTGCCGAAGCTGTAGCCATAGCAACACTACACATATTTTTTGCACCAGTAGATAAAGACATAATCAATGTAGTAAATGATGATTTAAAGGCTGGAGCAATCGGTTCTTTTTTCAAGTATGCTTTTATTGGTTCAGATATTATAATAATAACAGCAAGTAACATTATTGCTTTAAAAATTGCAGCTTCTGGAGAACGACCTAATGCAATTAATTCATACATTAAAAAGAAGATAGGGATTAAAAAATGTAATCCTTGTTTCAATGTTCCCCAAATTGGAGGAAGTTCACTTTTTGGTAAACCTATTAAACCTAATTTTGATGCTTCAACGTGTGTAATCCAAAAAAGACCAGCATAAGCAGCAAAGGCAGGAATTGCTGCAGCTTTAACTACTTCAATATATGGAACATTACAGTATTCTGCAATAATAAAGGCAGCTGCACCCATAATAGGAGGAGCCAACTGGCTATTTGAACTGGCAGAAACTTCTATTGCAGCAGCTTTGTGGGCTGGATAACCTAAACGTTTCATTAAAGGAATTGTAAAAGTTCCAGTTGTAACAACGTTGGCTATACTTGACCCAGAAATCATACCAGTTAAAGCACTGCCTAATACTGCTGCTTTTGCAGCACCACCTTTAAAGCCACCTAATAAACTTAAAGCAACTTTAATAAAATATTCACCACCACCAGCTTTATCAAGCATAGTGCCAAATAAAACGAATAAAAATACGACACTTGCAGAAACTCCTAAAGGAACTCCATATATACCTTCAGTATCCATCGTAATTTGAGATATAAAACGAGAAACAGATACTCCTTTAAAAGATAATGCATCAGGCAAGTATGGACCTAAAAAAGAGTATGCAATAAAAAATAAAACAATAACAGGTAATGCTGGGCCTACCGTTCTTCTTGTAGCTTCAAGTAGAGTGATAATTAAGAGCAATCCAACTATTATATCCATATTATTTGGACTACCAGCCCTAGCTGCAATACCAGTATAATCAAAAACAATATATAATGCCGATAACGATGCAATTATACCTAAAATAATATCAATAAAATTTATTTTTCTAAAAAAAGCGAATTTTTTTTCTTCTGAAGTGCCACCATGTTTTAATAATGGTAAATTTAAATATACTAATATAATACCAAAAGCAAGGTGAATTGCTTTAGTCCAAGTAGCATCAAGAAGAACCCATTTTGCAATGGATATTTGAAATATAGACCAACAAAAAGCTATTATTGCACTAATTACAAGTCTTATATTAATTTTATTCTTTTCTGCGTTACTTGAAACCATAAGCAATTCTCCTTAAATTTTAACTTCTTATTATAGTTATAAAACTATTTCATTAAACCAACTTCTTTAAAGTATTTAACTGCACCTGGGTGAAATGGAGCAGAATTACCTTTAAGCATATCTTCTTTATTAAGTGTTGATAATGCTGGATGTAAAGTTTTAAGTTCATCAAGGTTTTCAAACACTTCTTTAGTAAGATTATATACTACTTCATCCGGCGTTTTGCTATGAGTAACAAAAGTTGCAAGCATACCTATTGTTTTAGTATCGTTAGGGTTAAGTGCCTCTGGATAGAAAGATTTAGGTATTGTGATTACAGAATAGTATGGAAATTTTGCTAATACTTTATCCATACCAACTATATCTATAAGGCGTGCTTTACGTAAGCCAGCTGTAGCTTCTTTAATAGCTCCATTTGGGTGGCCTACTGTGTAAAAGAAACCGTCAATACGTGAATCTTGAAGCATTTTTGGAGCATCGGCAGCTTTTGCACCTTCTGCTTTTATATCTTTTTCTACATTATATCCTGCTGCTTCTAATACATCTATTGCATTTTGACGATTACCAGAACCAGGGTTGCCTATATTAATTCTTTTTCCTTTAATATCAGCAATAGTCTTAATTTTAGATTCTTCGCTAACTACTAAAGTAATAGCTTCTGGAGCAAGGCTAAATAATGCACGTAATTCTTTTTGTGGTTTACCATCCCATTCATCAATGCCATTGTATGCTTGATATTGACGGTCAGATTGAGTAATACCAAAATCCATATCGCCTTTCATAATTGCATTGATGTTAAATACTGATGCACCTGTTGCTTGCACAGTTGCACGAATGCCGTGTTTTTTTTCATTCTTAGTTAAAATCCTAGCTATTGCACCACCAGTTGGGTAGTAAACGCCAGTAATACCACCAGTGCCTATCGTAATAAATTGTTTTTTTTGAGCCATAGCTGGAACAGCAAAACAAGTTATTAACGCTGCTACTGTAAGAACTTTAAACAATTTCATTAAAATGTTCCTCCTTAAAATAGAACTTATAATATTTTGCATTAATCCATATCAATTTACTATGTTTTTGCAAATTTAGGAAACTAATATATAATATTTTATTAATTTATTCAATAGATTTATAATAAATAGACGAATGGTGCAAACTTACAAATATATTATTATGTGATATATTTATCTTTTTAATAGTTATAATATATTACTTTATTTATTTAGTTGTTACATCATCTCCATACATTAATTCATAGATTAATAAGATAGTCATATACACGAAAAAGAAGGCAAAGAGGGTGTCTGTAAAAAAATGCCTACCTTGAATAATTCTTGTTAATGAAACGATAACGCCTATAGTAAATGTAAATAGTAATATCTTTTTCCTTTTAAACCCTGTAAAAAGGAAAGCAAAAGCCATAAAATAAAAACCTAATGCAGCATGCCCAGAAACGAAAGAACAGTTGCTATCACAACCATCAGAAATAGTAAATGGTGGAACAAACTGCTCTTGTCCACCAAAATTAGTAATTGCTTCTGGGCGAGGTCTGCCAACTTGTTCTTTCAATAACCCATTAACTATTATTCCTGGACCTATTATCAATGTAATTGCTAAAAATATAATTTCTTTTTTGCCAATATTCAAAAAATTTTTTTTAAATACTACATCAAGGACTAAAATAATAACATATAATAAAATTATTATTATGGTTGCATAATTTACAGCATTATATATAGTCTGGGCTGCAGCAGTATGGTCTAAATAAAAGCCTAAATTATCGTCATAAAATAGCTTGCTAATATATAAATCTATTTGAGGAAAAAATTTAAAAAAAATTCCTAAAATAATAAATATTAACAAAAACCATTTATGCTTGATAAGAAAAAATTTTAACCTATCAATTATTAATGACGATAATTTATTTTTAGTCATATAAATTTTCCACTATAGTATTACCAATTTCTGTAGTGTTAAGGATTTTAACATTTTTATCATTACCTGCAATATCTCTCGTTCTAAAACCTTTATCAAGGGTTTTTGCAACGGCATTTTCAATAATTTTAGCTTCTTTATCCATAGAAAAACTATATCTTAAAAGAAGAGCAGCAGATAAAATCTGTGCAATAGGGTTTGCTACTCCTTGTCCTGCAATATCTGGAGCTGAGCCACCAATAGGTTCATATAATCCAAAACCTTTTTCGTTAATTGATGCAGATGGCAACATTCCTAAAGAACCAGTAAGCATAGCAGCTTCATCGCTTAAAATATCTCCAAACATATTTTCTGTTAAAATTACATCAAATTGTGATGGTGTTCTAACTAACTGCATAGCTGCATTATCAACAAACATATGGCTTAATTCTACATCGCTAAAATCTTTATGAACTTCTGTTACTACTTTACGCCATAAAACACTCGTCATTAAAACATTGGCTTTATCAACACTACACAATCTTTTAGTTCTTAATCTTGCTGCTTCAAAGGCTTTGATTGCTATTCTTTTTACTTCATCAACATTATACGTCATCGTATCTACAGCAGAATTACCGTCATCGCTAATTTTTTTAGGTTGTCCAAAATAAATTCCACCAGTTAATTCTCTAAAAAATACTATATCAAGACCATCTTTAATAATTTCATTCTTTAAAGAACTTGCTTCTGCAAGGGCTGGAAAAATTTTGACTGGGCGAAGATTTGCAAAAAGACCAAAATGTTTTCTTAAAGGAAGCAATGCTCCTCGTTCTGGTTGTTTATCAGGTGGTAAATTTTCCCATTTAGGACCACCAACAGAACCAAAAAGTATTGCATCTGAATTTTCGCAAAGTTTTATAGTTTCTTCAGGTAATGGCGAACCAGTTTTATCGTATGCTATACCACCAACGTATCCTTCTGTAAAATCAAATTTAACTCCAGATTTTTTACTTATTATATCTAATATTTTAAGAGCTTCTGCCATAACTTCTGGTCCAATACCATCACCAGAAAGAACTGCTATCTTATTCATAATTAAGCCTCCAATATAAACTTTTAATAATATATATTTTTTTAA
>JAZSQT010000067.1:0-2541 GCA_045538075.1 Mucispirillaceae bacterium | reverse complement strand
TCCAATTCTAACGCTTAAAGAAGCAAGAGGAAAATTAGATGGTGTCAAAGAATTACTAAGAAAAGGGATAGACCCTAACAGTAACAAGAAAATTGTAAAATCGCCAAGCAAGAACTTCAAGAATGTAGCGATGGAATGGTTTAAACAAAATGAAATTAACTTATCAGAACCATACGCAAGAGGCAAATACTGTGTTTTAGAGAAAAATATATTTCCTTATTTCTCCGATAGAAGTATTGACGAGATAAAGCCTTTAGAGATATTAGAATTAATAAGAGTTATTGAAAACAGAGGAGCTTTAACTATAGCACGCAAAACAATGCAAATCATAAGTGAAATATATTCTTATGCAATTGCAACTGGCAGAACTGAAATAAATGTGACGGCTGGATTAAATAAAGCTCTAATTAAGCGACCTCAATCAGAACACCGAGCAACAATAACAGACCCAAAAAAAATAGGGGCTTTAATGGAACAGATATATTCTTATGATGGGCTTTTTATTCCTTTAACTGCTTTGAAGATATTGATTTATACAATGTTACGACCTATAGAGGTCGTGTCGGCTAAATGGGAATATATTGACTTTAATAATTCTACATGGAAAATACCAGCGAATAGAATGAAAACTGGCAAAATACACATAGTGCCATTAAGCACTCAAGTAATCAAATTATTAAACTCAATACCTAAAGTGTCAGAGTATATATTTTGGTCTGATACAAGTCCTAAAGGTCATATATCTCCTAATATGTTCAATATATTATTAAGAAATAAATTAGGCTATAAATCAAGCGAGATAACAGCTCACGGCTTCAGAGCTATGGCAAGCACTATTCTTTACGAAAATGGTTTTTTATCTGATATAGTTGAAATGCAACTTGCACACGTTGACAAAAACCGAGTGAGGAGTGCATACAATCACGCACAATACATGGATAAACGCTCTTCAATGTTGCAATGGTATGCCGACTACTTAGACAAGTTGAGGGCAAAAGCATAACTTAATTTTCAGTTGGTTACAAATTGTAGTCAACTGAAATAGAACTGTAAAGTATTTCTTTACAGTTCTATTTTACTTATTTACCACAAGTTTTAAGTGCTGTATCGCTTTATTTTCATCGTTAAAGCAACGTGATATTTTGTCCTTAATATCGGAAATCTCTTTGCATACTACTGCTTCTGATATTGATACCTCATCGCTTATCGCAATAATACTTTTGCCTTTACACTTAAGTTTAAAGATGGCAAGTTGTCTATCTGTAAACCCAGCTTTAGAAATAATTAAGTCTTGTTCTATTTTAGTTAATGCCGTAAATTTAATTTTTATCGCTTTCATCTCTTGTCTAATTCCCTATAAATATAACTTCGCTTATCGTTGCAATCTTCTTTACTTACATAGTTGTCTTTAACTGTCAGCTTTGCATCTGTTACTTCTTTAGTTATTCTTAAGTCCGTATGATTAATAAACGCATTTAGCTTGTCGTCAATCTTAATTAAGGATTTATCCACGTTATGAAATTTTGTGAGTAAAAATACTACAGCAACAAATATACTGCCTTTGACAATGATGTCAATCGGAGAAGAAAATAATTCGTGTAATAATTCCATTTATTAAACCTCTTTAATATAATACTCAATATCTTTATTAAGTGAACCATACTTAACTCCATCAAGTATTAATGATAATATATGTGAACTATCATTATTATTAGTGGTGAAAACAATCTTTGCTGGAGCTGTGATTTTATTAGTGTTATGATATTCAATTCTATTTAGCCTTAGCTCGTTCGTATTATTAATGTAATATAAATTATATCTAATAGAGATAGATACTCCACTTGCGATAATTTCATCAATGTTATTTGTTATCTCATATGTAGTGTTTGGTTTTAGTTCTATTATACTGTTTTCTTTTAATACAAGTATTTCCTCTACTGGTTCTAACGGCTCTACTGGTTCTACTGGTTCTTCTTTTGGTCTTAAATTCTCACCTTGAATGTGGGATAATTCTTTAATGCCATCTTTGTAAACGTCTAATTTATGTAGATAATCATAGAGTGATGTAAGAATATCCTTATTATTAATAATCGCTTCAAGATAAACTTCAAACGGAACTTCGTAATAAGTGCTTGTTACTGATACTTTTTTAGTTCTTCTTGCTTCTATATCAATATAACTTGACACTTGAATATCAACCCTATTGAATACTCTATCAATCACAATATTATTAATTATATGATAACTCGTTGTTACACCAGATGGTGTTGTAATTTCTTTGATTATTGCCATATTGTATCTCCTTATATTAAATATATCCTAATTCTTTTAGCCTATCGCCAATTGACCTAATAAATATATCGCTGTTAACCACTTTACCAGTGCAAACAAAATCACTATTGTAAATAGTGCAACGGGTGCCCTCTGGTGCATTATTCAATGAAAGATGAGACGTTCTTTTATCTGTATTATCATCGCTTACTGGTTTATATGCTTGCATATAGATAACTGTTCTATCTTCATTTGGAACGTAGCGAATAG
>JAZSQT010000168.1:0-2985 GCA_045538075.1 Mucispirillaceae bacterium | reverse complement strand
ATCAACAAATGCTGCTAAACCTTTCTTAGCTTGAACACTCGTTAATGCAGCCGTTAATGTAGTCTTACCATGGTCAACGTGGCCTATAGTACCAACGTTAACGTGTGGCTTCGTTCTTTCAAATTTAGCTTTTGCCATTTTCTATTATCCTCCAAAAATCTTTTAGCTTCTTGATTTAACAATTTCTTCTGCAATATTGTTTGGCACTTCATCATAGTGGTCAAACTGCATAGTGTAAGTTGCACGTCCTTGAGAAAGAGATCTAAGAACTGTTGAATAACCAAACATTTCTTTTAATGGAACCATACAATTAATAACTTGTGCGTTTCCTTGCATATTCATTCCCTCAATACGACCACGTCTTGAACTTAAATCGCCCATAACGTCGCCCATATATTCATCAGGAACTACAACTTCAACTTTCATAATTGGCTCTAATAATACTGGTGAAGCACTTTTCATACCGTCTTTAAATGCCATAGATGCAGCAATTTTAAAAGCCATCTCATTAGAGTCAACTTCATGGAAAGAGCCGTCATATACTGTAGCTTTACAATCAACAACTGGAAAGCCAGCAACAACACCATTTTCCATAGCTTCTTGAATACCTTTTTCTATAGCTGGAACGTATTCTTTAGGAATAGATCCACCAACTAATTTATTTTCAAACTCAAAGCCTTTACCTGCTTCTTGAGGAGCAATTTCAAGCCATACATGACCGTATTGACCACGACCACCAGACTGTTTAATATATTTTCCTTCAGATTTAACAGTTTTGCGTAAAGTTTCTCTATAAGCAACTTGAGGATTACCAATATTTGCTTCAACTTTAAATTCTCTTTTAAGACGGTCAACAATAATTTCAAGGTGTAACTCACCCATACCAGAAATAATTGTTTGTCCAGTTTCTTCATCTACTTTAACTCTAAATGATGGGTCTTCTGAAGCAAGTTTATTAAGAGCAACAGACAATTTGTCTTGGTCTGCTTTAGTTTTTGGCTCAATAGCAATAGATATAACTGGTTCTGGAAATTCCATAGCTTCAAGAATAACTGGAGAATTTTCATCACAAAGAGTATCTCCAGTAGTAGTAAATTTAAGCCCTACTGTAGCACAAATATCACCAGCTCTTATTTCTTTAATTTCTTCACGTTTATTTGAGTGCATTTTTAAAAGACGACCAATACGTTCTTTCTTATTTTTAGTAGAGTTAAGAACGTAATTACCTGCCTCAAGAACACCAGAATAAACTCTAAAATAAGCAAGCTGTCCCATGTATGGGTCAGTCATAATTTTAAATGCAAGAGCAGAAAAAGGTTCATCATCAGATGCTTTACGTTCAATTTCTGCACCATTATTCATATCAACACCTTTAATTGCTGGTATATCAAGAGGTGATGGCATATAATCTACTATAGCATCAAGAAGTTTTTGAACACCTTTATATTTAAATGAAGTTCCACAAAGCATAGGATTAAATTGAAGTGCTATCGTTCCTTTACGGATAGCGTTTTTAATCTCTTCTTCTGTAACTTCTTCACCTTCAAGGTATTTTTCCATTAATGCTTCATCTGCTTCTGCTGCAGTTTCAATCATTTTTGTGCGATACTCTTCTGCTTTTTCTTTATATTCAGCTGGAATATCTGTAACTTTGAAATTCATACCGAAATCAGTATTAACACTATCCCAAATATATGCTTTCATTTCAATAAGGTCTATAACACCTTGAAAATTATCTTCAGCACCTATTGGAATTTGAATTGGCATAGGTTTTGAACCAAGTCTTTCAGCCATCATATCTATAACACGGTAGAAATTTGCACCAGTTCTATCCATTTTGTTAACGAATGCAATACGTGGAACTTGGTATTTATCTGCTTGACGCCAAACAGTTTCAGACTGAGGTTGAACACCACTTACTGCACAAAAAACTGCAACAGCACCATCTAAAACTTTAAGAGACCTTTCAACTTCAATAGTAAAGTCAACGTGTCCTGGCGTGTCAATAATATTAATAACGTTATCTTTCCAAAAACACTGAGTAGTAGCAGAAGTAATAGTAATACCTCTTTCTCTTTCTTGTTCCATCCAGTCCATAGTAGCTGCGCCATCATGAACTTCACCGATTTTATAATTTACCCCAGTGTAGTAAAGAATACGTTCTGTAGTAGTTGTTTTACCGGCATCAATATGAGCCATAATACCGATATTTCTTTGTAAATCCAATGGTTTAAGTCTAGCCACTGTAATCTCCTAATATTACCATCTAAAATGAGCGAAGGCTCTATTGGCTTCTGCCATACGATGAGTATCTTCACGTTTTTTAATTGATGTACCTTTATTTGCAGCTGCGTCCATAAGTTCACCTGCAAGACGCTCAATCATTGTGCGTTCTTTACGGCTACGAGCAGCACTAATTAACCATCTAATAGAAAGTGCTTGCCTTCTTGCAGCTCTAACTTCTGTAGGAACTTGATAGGTTGCACCACCAACACGGCGAGATTTAACTTCAAGTAAAGGTTTAACATTTTCAACAGCTTGCTTAAATACTTCTATACCCTCTTGTCCACCTTTAGTTTTAATAAGCTCAAGAGTGTTATAGAAAATACCTTCTGCAACTGATTTTTTGCCAGAATACATGAGACTGTTAATAAATTTTGTAACGAGAACGTCTCTGTATATTGGATCTGGTAATACTTCTCTTTTTTTAGCAACTCTTCTGCGTGCCATCTAATTTCCTCACTTAGGCCTTTTAGCGCCATATTTTGAACGGCTTTTCTTTCTGTTTGCAACGCCAGCAGTATCAAGAGCGCCACGAACGATTTTGTAACGAACACCCGGCAAGTCTTTAACCCTACCACCACGAACAAGAACAACTGAGTGTTCTTGAAGATTGTGTCCAATTCCTGGAATATATGCTGTAACTTCAATTCCATTTGTTAAACGAACACGAGCTACTTTTCTCAATGCTGAGTTTGGTTTTTT
>JAZSQT010000114.1:0-45866 GCA_045538075.1 Mucispirillaceae bacterium | reverse complement strand
CGGCGTCGCTGCGTCACTCTTACGAGCATTGCGCAAAATTCCCCACTGCTGCCTCCCGTAGGAGTCTGGGCCGTGTCTCAGTCCCAGTGTGGCCGGCCACCCTCTCAGGCCGGCTACCCATCGTCGCCTTGGTAGGCCTCTACCCCACCAACTAGCTAATGGGACGCGAACTCATCTCTCGGCAGTAGATTACTCCACCCTTTCCTTAGCTAACATGCGTCAACTAAACTTATCCGGTATTAGCTCACCTTTCGGCAAGTTGTCCCAATCCAAGAGGCAGATTGTTCACGTGTTACTCACCCGTGCGCCGGTGTACTCATCCCCGAAGAAACTTTCCCCCTGACTTGCATGTGTTAAGCACGCCGCCAGCGTTCGTTCTGAGCCAGGATCAAACTCTCCATACTATTATTCATATGGTACTAATTTAAACCTTACTAATTACTTAAGCTGTCTATCACAAACTAACCTATTCTTATGTCAAATATCTTTTACCCACCTCTTTAAGGCAGACAATAACTATATCAACCTATTACAAACTTGTCAACACTTTTTTTTTAAAAAAATTATGTATCTTCTCTAATCCAATTATTTACTACCCATGAACTCAATCATACTAATTCTAAATAATTTTATCACCATCAAATACATAACCTATTAAAATGTCAAATCTCATCTGCAACGGATTGAATTTATATCAAATCATTTCTATATTGTCAACCTATTTTTTTTAAAAAAATTATTTTTTTTAATTTTTAAAAGTTATTGCACCATAAAAGGCATTCTTCATCACTATATAAAATATATCGTTAGTAGATTTATTATTAAATACTCTTAATTAACCATTAAGTTATTTTTATTCATTTATAATTTTACTATTTTAATATAAAATAATAATAAATCCCTTGCCTTATTTACTTTTATAATAAATAATATAATTATCAATATACATTTAAATATATGGTGGTAAGCGATGAAAACTAAACTATTTCTTATTGTTGTATTATCTTTATTAATCTTTGGTTGCAATAAAAAACAAGATGAAACTGTTAATACTGATAGTATTAATCAAGCAAAAAATGAAGTATCATCAGAAACATCATCTGATGATTATAGTGTTGAAATTGACGCTCTAAAAAATGAAATACTACAACTTACAAATGATTCAAACCTTAAAAATGATGAAATTAACCAGCTTAAAGCTGAAATATCATCAAAAGATGAACTTATATCAAATATGCAACTTGCTATTAATAAATATAAAAGCTCTAAAAACACATTAATATATTTTCAAGTAATTTCTGTAATATTAAATATATTATTGATTATATTATTAATTAAACCTAAAAGATTTAAAAAACGTCTTGCTTTGCCATTTATTAAAGATAAAGATAACAAAGACACAAAATCTACAAATAAAGAAACTGAAAGTAATAACACAGAAACAAATGTTACAAAAACAATTACAGATACTGATACAACAAAAGTAGATAATCAAGAAACATCATCTAATGTTAAACGTGGCAGACCTGCAAAAAACAAATCTACTACAAAGGAAGATGATAAAAACTTAAACAAAGAAAAAGTAAAACGTGGCAGACCACCAAAGAACCAAACAAAATAAAAAATTTTAGAAAGGTTAGTATTATTTACTAACCTTTTTTTTATCTATACATAGTTTAAAATCTACTCTCAATAAGATTATAGAAACTCTATATAAAGAAACTTTGACTTTATCACCTAATATAAAACTTTTTTTCGTTTTTCTACCTTTAATTGAAAGAAAATCATCACTTGCACTAAAAATATCGTAATCTATTACTGAAAAATCAACAAATCCACTCATTAATAATTTTTCTACATATACAAAAAAACCATTAGCAGTAATTTTCGTAATATAGGCTTCAAATTTATCATCGTAATGATTTTTTAAATATTCTATTTTTTTAAATTGAGATATTTCATACTCGCTATCATCTGCTTGACGTTCAAGTTTGCTCATAGTTGGAGATAGCGTATATAATTCATCGTAAGTATCTTTTAAATCTGAAAAATTTAATTCATTTAACAAAATTCTATGGACAACTAAATCTGGATAACGCCTTATTGGTGAAGTAAAATGAGTATATGCCTTTGAAGCAAGACCAAAATGTCCAGTATTTTCAATGCTATATTCTGCCCTCATCATACAACGAACTAGTTGTTGATTTAAAATAAACGAATATTTAGATTTAGACGCTTTATTTGATAACTCTTTTATAGTCTTATTATCAATAGGATACTTTATATTATCTGTAAACACTCCAAAACTATATGCCGTATCAAGCCATGCTTCTACTTTTTTTACGTCTGGTTCTCCGTGGGTTCTATATAAAGACGGTATTTTTTTATTAAATATTTCTGTAGCCACTACTTCATTGGCAGTAATCATAAAATTTTCTATAATCTTTTCTGCTTGCCCTCTAATATTTTCATAAATATCAACTACTATACCATCTTGAATAGTAAATTCTGCTTCTGGTAAATCAAAATCTATAGAACCATTCTTATTTCTTTTTTCTTCTATTAATAAAGATAATTTATTTGCCTTTTTTATTAAAATTTTTAAATCATCATTAAGAGGCTTTTCCTCGTTGTTTAAAACTTTATTTACGTATGAATAAGTAAGACGATGATTACTGTTTATTATAGAACGATAAAAAGTTGAATTAACAATATTTGCTTTTTTATCAAAATCTATTTTTGCTGTAACAGTAAATCTATCTTCATTAGGCACAAGGCTACAAAGGTTATTTGATAATACTTCTGGCAACATTGCAATGGCAAATTCTACAAAATATACACTAGTTCCCCTTTTTTTTGCCTCTATATCTATAGGACTATTTTTAGTAACAAACCTTGATACGTCAGCAATATGAACGTATAAAGATGTAATACCATTACATTCTTCAATACTTATAGCATCATCAAAATCTCTTGCTGTATCACCATCTATAGTTACCGTAAAAAGATGTCTAAAATCTGCTACATTTTTCGTATTTTTATTAAATTTACCTTCGTTTATTTCTTTTGCTTGTTTTATAACTTCTTTTGGATAATCTTTTGTATAACCGTATTTATACATTACTATTTTATTATCTACGCCTTTATCTTCAATATGTCCAAGCCGTTCTACAATTTCTACTTCGCCTAAAACTCTATCATTAGGATAACGTTTAATTTTGCATACAATTATATCGCAATCGTAACATTTAATATCGCTTTTTATTACACGCATAGGCGTAACGAAATTTTTTGAGAAAGGAATAACATCAAATCGCCTACGAGTAATATCTGCTATACCTACAAAAGTTGATATTCCACGTTTTAAAATTTTAACTACTGTAGCTTCTTTTCTACCTTTAAAAGTTCCTAATTTTACGGTAACAGTATCGTTATGAATTGCACCATTTAAATTTTTTGGGTGGATAAAAACGTCATCTATCTTTTTATCTTCTGATATAAAAAAAGCGTATCCGTCAGAATGGCCTTCAACTTTACCAGTAAACAAGTCATTTCTTACCACTTTATTCTTCTTTTTTTCTTTTTCTTTAGATATCTTTTTTATTAACGATACAATTTGTGATTTTTTTCTACTTTTTCTTTTACTCAATACCTAATTCCAATATTTTTTTACTTAATGTATTTCTATTTATTTTTATGGATTTTGCAGCTTCTGATTTATTCCCTCTTGCTTCGTCCATTGCAGCTTGAATAAGAGGTTTTTCTACTATTTTTAAATATTCATCATAAGGCATTGAAGTTTCTATATGTTTTCCACTTTCAATTAAACCCTTTGCCAATTTATATAGTTCATCAGTAACTGTAGCATTTGGTGATAATAGAGGATTTTTTTTGCGAACTTTTGATGGCAATAAATTTGGCAATATATTACCGTCCTCTGATGATAAAGCGACTTGAGTAGCAACATTTTTTAATTCTCTAATATTTCCTGGCCAGTCGTATTTTTGTAAAATATTTAATGCTTCAGCAGATATGGTATATTTCTTATCATCTAATTCACTTAAAAATGTTTCAATTAAAAGCTCTATATCTTCTTTTCTACTTTTAAGTGGAGGCATTTCTATTGATATAACAGATAATATATCGTATAAATCTTGACGAAATCTTCCTTGTCTTGCAAGTTCTGACAAATTTCTATTAGTAGATGTAATAAGTCTAACATCTTGTAAAATATTATTCTCTTCGTTAGATAAAATAATTGTAACTAATATTGACTGAAAACAAGAAGAGGCTTCAGCGATATTATTTATTAATAATGTTCCATTTTGGCATATTTTTATATTTTCTATAAGTTTTTCTTCAATATTTTGGTTATCCATTTGGTTAAAAACTACTGTATCTAATATAGAAAAATTGCCTATATTACTACTGTTGCTATGGATAAACTTTGCTAAAAAACTTTTGCCCGTTCCATATTCACCACTAATTAATACATTTACATTTGAAGTAGCAATATTTTTTGCTGCTCTATAAATGTTTCTCATCTCTTTAGATTTAGTAGTATATTTTACTTTATATCTATTAGGCATTATTTTCGCACGATAGTAGTCGGATTACCCTTTTCGTCTATAGGATAAATTTCAAAAGTATATTTCCCAACTGCAGAATCTGTAATTTTTTTAGTTTCTGTATCTACTTTAAAAAATCCCACATTTTCATTAGTTGCATATAACTCAAAAGGTAAGTTCTCCGTTATATTTTTCATATAATTAACCCACATAGGAGCTGCTGCTGATGAACCAGTTGCAAAAGCCCCCATACTACTAAAATCATCGTAACCAACCCACGCAACAGTAACTAAATTTGGCACGTATCCACAAAACCAAGCATCTTTTGACTCATTAGTAGTTCCAGTTTTTGCTGCAACTTTTCTTGGAATTACTTTTGCCCTACGACCAGTTCCGTCTTCTACAACACTGATTAACATTTCGTTCATCATTGCTGCCGTTGGTTTTTCTATAACGGCAACTTGTTCTGGTGGTAAAAATTCGTATAAAATATTACCGTCAATATCTTCAATTTTTGTAATAAAGTATGGTGAAGCAGGACGGCTACCCTCATTTGCAAAAGCACTATAAACGTAAGCCATTGTTAATGGAGATGCAGAAGCACTACCTAAACTAACAGATAAATCTACAGGCATATCTGAAGTAATACCAAAACGTTTTGCATAACGAATTATTTTTCTTATGCCTATATCTTCTGCAACTTTTATTGTAACTATGTTTCTTGATTTAACTAATGCTTCTTTTAAGGTAGTTTCACCATAAAACTTGTCTTCAAAGTTTTTAGGTTTCCAAACTTTATCGCCCTCATCTTCTTCTGCAATAACTGGCACATCAAGAACAATATCCATTGGCACTTTACCACTTTCAAAGGCAGTAGCATACACTATAGGCTTAAATATACTACCCATTTGACGCTGTGCTTGAGTTGCTCTATTAAAAAAAGATTTATCGTAAGAAAATCCACCTACCATAGCATATATTTCGCCAGTTTTTGGGTTGACTGAAACGATAGCACCCTCAATATCTGGATCTTGTTCTATATTATACTCGTTTTCTGTTTTTTCTTTCTTTGATACGTATATTATATCGTCAATAGATAATATCTTGTTAAAGTCTGTTAATCTACTATATCCACTGCCTACTGGTTTAGCCCACTCGTTATCTTTCAAATTTATAACCCCAGAAATACCATTAACATCAACTTCAACTTTATTTTTTTGAACTTTTGTAACTATAGCTTTAGTAATACCTAAGGAAGATAAATAATTAGGCGTTTTCATATTTTCTAATATAGCTACTTGTTTTTCAATATCTTCATCTGTTAATTCTTCTTCTTTTTTATCGTTTTGATTATCTTCAAATTTTTCTCGTTGATACTTTCCTATTGCTCCAGAAAAACCAGCTTTTTTAGACACTGCTATTAAATTTTCTTTAATAGCTTTTTCTGCCTCAAGTTGGTAATCTATATTTAACGTAGTGTATATTTTTAAACCTAAATTTTCTGGATCTTTTAACTTTAACTCTTCTTGCAAATATTTATGAATATAATCCATAAAATAGCCAGCATATTTTAATTTTAACGGAATAGAATCTACTATGTTTATTGGTTCTGTAATAGTTTTTTCATACTCTTCTTTAGTTATGTATCCTACATCAAGCATTCTTGACAAAACGTGATTTCTTCTTGTTGTAGCTCTATTTATATTTATGTGAGGAGCATAAAGACCAGGAGCTTTAGGGACACCTGCTATAAGGGCAGCTTCTGCTAATGTAAGCTCACTGGCATTTTTTCCAAAATAATTTATTGCAGCAGCTTGCACTCCATAAGCACCACGACCAAAATTTACTTGGTTAAGGTATAATTCTAATATATTTTCTTTAGTAAGATAATGGTCAATTTTGTAAGCAAGGATAGCTTCTTTTAATTTTCTCTTTAATTTTCTTTCTGGAGTAAGGTATAATATTTTTACTAACTGTTGCGTCAATGTTGAGCCACCTTCTACTACTCGCCCAGCTTTAACATTAACTACTAACGCCCTTAATATACCAATAAAATCTATTCCACTATGCTCGTAAAACCTTGCATCTTCCACAGCAATAACTGCCTTTGGCATATAATCTGGCATATCTTCAAGAGGGATAGGATAACGCCTTTCTGGTCCAAGCTCGGCAATAACAGTCCCATTAGAATCGTAAACCACCATAGGCTCACTATACTTAAATTCAGACATTTCTTTAGCAGACGGTAGTTCCCTACTTAAAACAAAAATATATCCAACAAATGCTAATAATGATAGCAGACCAAAACCTACTATACTTATAATAGATATTAATATTATTTTAAGTTTTTTAGACATAATATATTATAACTCCAAACTTACTTAGACTTTAATTCAAATAATAAATCTCTAATTTTTGCTGCCTTTTCAAAATCTAAATCTTCTGCAGCCTTAAACATCATTTTTTCTAATTTTTCTATATCTTTATTTTTATCTTTAGAAAGTTTTATGTCAAGCTCATCTTTAATATCAACAGTAAAATAATCTTTTTCATAAATTGATGATAATATATCTCCAATAGCACTTTTGACTGTTTCTGGAGTAATATTATTCTCTTTATTATATTTTTCTTGCTTTGCTCTACGGCGATTCGTTTCTTCAATCGTTTCTTGCATAGCTTTAGATATTTTATCTCCATAAAATATTGCCCTACCATCAACATTTCGTGCTGCTCTGCCTATTGTTTGGATAAGAGATTTAGTTGAACGCAAGAAACCTTCTTTATCAGCATCAAGAACGGCAACTAATGTAACTTCTGGAATATCTAAACCTTCTCTTAGTAAATTTATACCTACTAAAACATCAAACTCGCCTAAACGCAAGGATTTAATAATCTTTATCCTTTCTAACGTATCTATTTCTGAATGTAAATATTTAACTCGTATCCCCATATCTTTATAATACTTTGTAAGTTCTTCTGCCATACGTTTTGTAAGAGTAGTAACTAAAACTCGCTCGCCTTTTGCAGTAACTTTCTTAATCTCTGCATATAAATCATCAACTTGAGTTCTTGCTGGCCTAACTTCAATTATAGGGTCCATTAACCCAGTTGGTCTAATAATTTGCTCTGCAATTACCCCTTTTGATTCTTCAATTTCATATTTATCTGGAGTTGCACTTACATATAACACTCTATTTACTTGGCTATCAAATTCTTCAAATTTTAATGGACGGTTATCTAATGCAACTGGCAACCTAAAACCGTATTCAACTAACGTTGTTTTTCGTGAACGGTCGCCATTATACATTCCTCTAATTTGAGGCACTGTAATATGAGATTCATCAATTATCACTAACGCATCTTTTGGAAGATAACTAATCAATGTATGGGGAGTGCTGCCTGCCTCTCTACCATCAAAATATCTTGAATAATTTTCTATGCCAGTGCAATACCCAGTTTCTTTTAACATTTCTATATCAAACATGGTTCTTTGAGTAAGTCGCTGTTCTTCTACTAATTTGTTTTCAGCACGAAAGTATTTACACCTATCAAGTAAATCTTGTTTCATTTGATTAATTACATCGTCCATTGTAATTGCACTCGTTACGTAATGAGTGTTTGGATAAATTGATAATTCATCTAATTCTTTTACAGTTTTACCAGTTAAAAAATCAAACTCGCTTAATCTATCTATCGTATCGCCAAAAAATTCTATTCTATAAGCAATACTATCTTCATGAGAGGGAAAAATCTCAATAGTATCACCTTTTACACGATACGTCCCACGATGAAAATCTACATCATTTCTATCGTATCTAACTTGTATCAACTTCATTAATACATCATCAAAATTACACTCATCACCAACAGAAAAAGTCTGCATCATAGTTTTATACGTTTCAGGAGACCCAAGACCGTATATACAAGAAACAGAAGCTACAATAACTACGTCTCTACGTTCTATAAGACTGCGTGTAGCTCTATGGCGTAATTTGTCTATATCTTCATTAATTGAAGAATCTTTTTCAATATAAGTATCACTCGTTGGAATATATGCCTCTGGCTGATAGTAATCGTAATATGAAACGAAATATTCAACACAATTTTCTGGAAAAAATTTCAAAAATTCACCGTATAATTGAGCTGCTAAAGTTTTATTGTGAGCTATTATTAATGCTGGCACTTTCATTTCTTTAATAACATTTGCCATTGTATAAGTCTTGCCAGACCCAGTAACACCAAGCAAAACTTGACGCATAGCTCCATCATTATAATTTGATACAATATCTTTTATCGCATTAGGTTGATCACCTGATGGCGTATAATCTGAAACTAATTTATAATCCATATTACTATATTATATACCTATAACTTTTAATTGTAAAAACTGATTATACTATAAATTTTCAATGGAAAAAAGCAAAAGAATTGTAAATTTAAATAAATATTGCAACGATTAAGTTGTTCTTTAATGATATAAAAATATATTACGGTTGTGTTAAATAATAGAAAAAATAAATTTAAGATATTTTATTGACAAAATATAATATTGATTATATAAGTAATCATTCAAATGTAACTACCATTTGAAATTACACTACAAGTTCAAATAAAAAATTTTCTAATCGCCCTTTTGGGTTGCTCGTGGTTGAGCTTTTAAAATTTAGTTTGAATTTATTTTTTTGACGGTTTTGTAACCGTCTTTTTTATTTAGAATAGTTTAATCATATTATCATACATATATTTAGAATTTTTACAAAGTTTCTTTATTTTTCATTATTTACAAGCAATAAATTTTCTAATATTATCTATTATATTTTTATAAAAGAGGTGAAAGGATATGAAGCAAATCCTGTTAAAATTGATACTGTGTAGTATTTTGCTCACAAGTATCGTTGGTTGTAATGATTCTGATGGGGGGGGAGTTACTATGAAGTATATAATGATGTAACTGGTTTATCTAAAGATAATAAAGCTACTCTTACATTTTCAGATTATTCATTAAAAGGAACATACGAAACATTACCATTTTCTCCAGTAAAAAGTGGTGATAATTCTCTAAAATTTTTAAGTAAAAAAGAAATAAAAGATGCTATGACAGAAACTGATTGGCAAAGATACGAAATAGATAAACCTGATATTGGTGATGGCTATATGTTTAAACAACCTACTTATTTTAGCCCTTTTAATGTTGGTGAGCCAAATTTAGACGTATTAAATATCGGTTTAGAACGTGTCAATTTAATCAGAAGACTTGCAGGTCTTAATAAAGTCGTTTTAGATGAAGGATTATATAAACAAGCTCAATGTGGTGCATGGCTTATGGCAAGAGAAAAGAAACAAGACCATGCTCTTATAAATAAAGTTAATACCGTATTTATGCCAAAAGAATTTAAAGACTTATGTGCCTCTGGAACGATGTATGCTAATATTTATTATCGTCCAGCTCCGGGAAGAGCCGTTGATACATACATGGGAGAAAATGGTAATCCAAATTTAGGACACCGTTTATACATATTAAGTAGAATTGTTACTAAAATAGGTTTTGGTGTAGGCGTTGGTAATAACTATTTCGGGTTTAATTCAATGCGTTTTAATATGGCAAGACAAAATGACGGAGTAACAATCCTTGAAGATAGAGGCACAAATTGGGATATTACTGCTTGGCCTACTCCAGGATATTTTCCTCATAATACTACTTGGTTTGAAGTTAATGGAAATCGTCATTGGCATTTTGCAATGAACGATAGATACCAATTTGCAAAAGATACAGAGATTATTATTACAGAACATACTGGAGAAAGTGGTCCAGCAGAAAAAACTTGGACAAGAAAAATTTCAAATTTCGTAAAAGATGATAAAGGACAAGGAAGCAAATACGAATTTGCTACATTTAACGATAAAGCAAATATACGCATTATAGACCCAAGAACTTGTATCTTTACTCTTGATACAGAGTATGCTCCAGATAAACTATACAAAGTAGAAATTAAAAATATACAAGTTAGACACACAGAAGAGGGAGAATTAAAAGACAAATTTTCTGATGCAAGCCAGAAAAAAACTCTTCAATATGGAGTATTATTTTTTGATTTAAATAGCGTTCAATAACAAAAAATTTATACACAAAAAAACCTATTTTTTTAGGTTTTTTTGTGTTTTTTTTATATAAAATCTTATCTACCAGCTTGAGCTGATTGTTCTAATTCAACTCCTACAACTTGAGAAATACCTTCTTCTTGCATTGTAACACCGTATAAAGAGTTTGCAATAGACATTGTATTGTGATTATGAGTGATTAAAATAAATTGAGTTTTATCAGATAATGCCTTAACCATACTTGTATATCTTTCAACATTTGCATCATCAAGAGGTGCATCTACCTCATCTAAAAAGCAAAAAGGCGTTGGTTTATGTAAAAATAATGCAAATAATAGCGTCATTGCTGCAAGGGCTTTTTCGCCACCTGAAAGCAAGCTCATATTTTGCAACTTTTTACCTGGTGGCTGAATATAAATCTCTACACCAGTCATAAGCATATTTTCTGGTTCTGTAAGGCTTAAACTTGCCTCACCTTTTCCAAATAATATATGAAAAACTTCTTTAAATTTTTCTTGAACCGATTTAAAGGTTGTAGCAAACATTTTTGATGTTGCATCATTCGTTTCGTTTATAAACACTAATATATCGCTAATTGATTCTTCTAAATCTTTTCTCTGACCTGATAAAAAATTGTATCTTTCTTCTGCCTCATTATAATCATTGATGGCATTAAGGTTAATAGGTCCAAGCTCATCTAACCTTTTATCAATAGATAATATTTCGTCTTTTGCTTTTTTTGGTTGAAAATTATTGTTTTCATAACTCTCATAGTGTTCTGAAATATCTATATTAAATTTTTCATAATATTGAACCGTTATTGCTTCTATATATGAATTTACTGACGCTATTGAAATCTCTTTCTGTTTAATCTCTTCTTCTGTCTCTTTAATAACTTTATTTTGGCTATCTACTTCTTTTTTTAACTCAATGATTTTATTGTGAAAAAATTCCATATCTTTAAAAGAATTAGCAAGACTTTCTTCATAAGTTAACAAATCTTTGACACAAATTGTAAAGTTTTCTTCAAGGCTTACAAGGTCTTTCTCCCAAGAAATTTTATCAACATTCAACAAATTGTATAATTTATCTTTATAATCTTTAATAGTTTCTTCAATTTCAATACAAGTTTCGTTAATTAATGCAATCTCATTTTTTGTAGAATTGATTTTGTCTTGATAACTATTTTGATTAAATTTAAGCTCTTTCAATTCATCTTTCTTATCGTTTATATCATCAGTAATATAATCAAGTTTATCTTGAATATTGCTTCTTTCTTCCTCTATTTCAGCCTGTTTGTTATTTAATAATTCAATTTCATCTTTAATTGATAAAATTGCTTTTTCATTTTCTGATAAAGTAACGTGAGAAAGGGCTATTTCTTTATGGATAATACTTAATCGTTTATTAATTCTTTCTATATCTTCGTTACATACATTAATGCTACGGTTAAGTAATAATAACTCTTCAGAAAGGTCTTTAATTTCTTTTTCTACTGAAGAATATTTTCCATTTTTCTCGTTAAAAATATTTAATGCTTTTTCAATTTTTTCGTTAATTAAGGCTATATTACTTTCTATTGATTGAAGTTTATCTTGCTCCTCATCTAACCTTTCTTTAAGTCGCAAAATTTTAAAACCTTTATCATCTTGACCTACTTTTCTATAAATTCCTTGAGTATAATATATCCCTTTATCTGCCTCTTTTAATGATAAAAGACTAATTTGATCAGAAATTTCAGAAATCATACTTTCAAAAGTAAATTTTAAAGATGAACGCATTTTAGAAACGACACGCATAACATCATCTTTATACTTATCTTCAAAAAGAATAACATCACCTACTTCTGCTAAACTTATTTTTGGAAAATTCTTAAGTTTGTCAATTAATAAACACGGCTTAAATATTCTTAATTCTGTAGCATCATCGTTGAAGCTATCGGCAGAATCGTTAATCTCTTTTTCAAAAAACTTAATACTGTTAATTACTGCTTCTTTTTCTGCTAATATACTACTGCTTTTATCTTTTAATGTTTCTAATTTTTCTTTAGCCTCATCTCTTTCTGACATTAAAAATTGTGCAACTTTTTCTGATTTACTGTATTGAGCTTCTGTTTCTTCTAACTTTTTCGTTAATTCTTCAAGTTTTTCTTTTACTACTAATAATTCTTTATCTATAACGTCTTTTTCTTCATTAAATTTATCTTGAGATAATTTTATATGTTCATGTTCTGCTTCTTTTCTAATTAAATTATTTTTATGATTTGTAATATTTGATGTAATTTCTATATAACTTTTATCTACAGAATTAAATTCTTCTGTAATTTCATCTTTTTTTAGTAAAATATCTTCTATAATTTCATTAAGATTATCTATTTTTTCTTCAATATCATCTAAAACTTCTGTTAAATCATCTAAAATTTCTATAGTACTTTCTTTTTTTGATACTGATTTTTCTAAATCTTTTTCAGATTTTTCAATATAACTTTCTAACTGATTTTTTAATGAATCTGCAGAATTTATGCGTTCTTTTAGAGATAAAATTTCTCCCTCTATTTTTGATTGCAATTTAGCACTTTCAAGGCGTTTTTCTTGAAGATTACTATTTTCTTTCTGTTTTTCATTATAATTATTATTTGCTTCGTTTTCTTCTTTTAAAGTTTCTACATATATCGTAATACTTTTTTCAAGTTCCGTTTTTAATGAAGAAAGTTTTTCTGAAAGCAAATTATAATCATTACTTTTTTGAAAATAGGAATGTAATAAAATATTTTTTTCTAATTCAGTTTTTCTTGCTTGCAAATCTTGGCTTTCTTCTAAAACTTTTACTTGGCGACTTAAAGTATCCTTTCTTGATATTATCTCTGTAATAATATCATTTACACGTTCAAGATTATCTTTCGTTTGAGATAGCCTTTTTTCTGCATTTTTCTTTTTATCTTTAAAACGAGTAACTCCAGCCGTCTCTTCAAGAAAAAACCTTAATTCTTCTGGTGTTGCATTGATGATTTTATCTACTTTACCTTGTTCAATAATAGATATACTTCTTGCACCAAGACCAGTATCCATAAAAATATCTTTAATATCTTTTAAGCGACATTTTCTATTATTAATATAATATTCACGTTCACCAGTTTTATAAAATTTGCGAGTAATAGTAATTTCTGAAAAAGTGCCGTATTTTGCAGCAACGGCTTCATCTATCTCTGATAAAGTAAGCCCAACTTCTGCAAAACCTGCTGCTTTTCTTTTTTGAGTGCCATTAAAGACTATATCGTCCATTTCAGCACCACGCAATTCCTTAGGATTTTGTTCACCAAAAACCCAACGCACAGCGTCCATTATGTTGCTTTTACCACTACCATTAGGACCAACTATTGCAGTAATGCCATTATTAAAATCAACAGTAGTCTTTTCTACGAAAGATTTAAATCCGTGTATATATAGTTTATTAAATTTCATTATTATATTGTCTTTTATTTTTTACGTAAACACAAGAAAAATATTTAAGGAAATATCATTAAAGGCAATACTACTATATAACGAAAAAAGAACATTTTAATGATAACAAAAACTACGCAATAGCTTGAGTTTGAAAATCTGTATATTGAGTATCGCTTTCCATAATAACGTAACTATTAGTTGATTCAAGCAATGTTCTTGCAAAAACGTTATTTAAGTGATGACCAGATTTTACTGCCGTAATTTCGCCTTGTAATTTATATCCAATAAGAGATAAATCACCATACATATCTAAAATTTTATGGCGAACTAACTCTTTTTCTATCCTTAAACCACCTGGATTAAGAATGCCATCATCATCTATAACTATAGCAGTTTCTAATGACCCCCCCTTTGCAAGCCCCATAGACCATAAAGCATCAACTTCTCTACGAAAACCGAAAGTTCTTGCCTGTGCAATTTCTGATGAAAAATTACTTTCATTAAGAGAATATTGATAAATTTGTTTTCCTACTACTGGGTGAGAATAATCAAGTTCAAAATTTATAATAAATTCATCTGATGGAACAATCTCAACAGTTTTACCATCAAGACCAACAGATACTGGACGAGTAACTTTTAATATTTTACGACGTTTATTAAGCTGCTTTATTCCAGCATTTTGAATTGCTTCAACAATTTGAGCTGCACTACCGTCTAATATAGGAACTTCTGGCCCAGACACTTCAATATATGCGTTATCAACACCGAGACCGTAAAAAGAACCAACAAAATGTTCTATTGTGCTAATAGGCAAGCCACCACAATCAACAGTAGTAGCAAGCTGAGTAGATGATACATTATAAGGAGTAATGCGAGTAAACTCACAATAAGGAACGTCTGACCTCCTAAAACAGATTCCAGTATCAACTGGAGCTGGCATTGCGTCTAAAGAAAAAACTTTGCCACTATGTAATCCTATACCTTCTATATGAAATGGTTTATGTAATGTTGTTTGCATATATACTACCTTAAAAATAATCAATAAATAACAATTTATTATAAATAAGCAAAATATATGCCAATAGGTAAATTGTTGATATATAAGGATTTTATATTAAAAATACTGTAACTTTTTGTTACACAAATACTTTTTTCTGTTTCTTTTTAGCAACAACGAGTTATCTTTGCAAATAGCTTGCACACTATTTACAATTTACCATATAATAAAATATGAAATATTTAGACAAAATAAACAATACTTACGTTTTTTTTATTTTTTCCATAATTTCTGCTATAAGTCATATATTTTACCCAAGTATCCACATTATTTTATCTTTAATTATTATAATTTTCTTTTTAAATAAACCAATTAATTTTATTGTTGCTACAATTTTTATTGCCGTTACTTTAACTGCCACTCATTTTTTTATTGTAACAGAAGTTACAGAATACGACAAAATATACTCTATCAAAACTGGCTCAAGTCGTATCCATATTGACAAAAGTATCAAAATTGAAGCTGGAGATTTATTAGTTGGCAATTTTTCTACTAAAAAACAAAAGATGTTTTTTAAACCTACTTTAAAAGCAGATAAAATATACGGAATATATAAAATACCCGTTATCACAAATTTGCTACAGACACGAAAAAATTTATCTGAATATCTTTTTTATACATCTGGTGGCAAAGTTCAAATGGCTCAAGCATTAATTTTTGGCGATAGGCAATTTATATCTAATAAAGCAAAAGATGAATATACAATTTCTGGATTAGCCCATTTACTTGCAATGAGTGGAATGCACGTTGCAATCATAAGTGGGATATTTATGACGGCATTATTTTTTATCCATATCAAGTTTAGAATTTTAATTGCAATTCCAGCCCTTTTTGCCTTAATAATCTTTGGTGCTTTTTCTATAACTGTAGTTCGTGCTTCTTTATTTGCTATTGTTTTATTAATCTGCTTTTTTATTGATATTAAAACTGTTAAAGAAAAATTTTTATTATTTATGGCATCTTTTTTTATACTATTTTCGCCATCAAGTATTGAAGATATATCATTTTTGCTATCTTTTGGAGCCGTTAGTGGTATAGTTTTTTTAATGAATAATGGTTACGGATATATAAAAACAGCTTTAATTATGGGTATTGCTGCCACATTAATTACTGCTCCTTTATCTATGTATGTTTTTGGCACTACTAACCATTTAAGTATTTTAAGCACAATGATTATGTCGCCAATTATCTATATTCATATTCTTTTTGGCATTCTTGCTTGTATTTTCCCCTCTTTAATGATAAACCCTTTAATTGCTATTGAAAGAATTTCTGAAAAATTAGTTTCTATTATATACGATTTATCTTTTTTCGGTTTTATAAATAAAACAATTCCATTATGGCTATTGGTTTTATGTATTATTTTCATAGTTATTACAGTTTTATCTAAATATAAGTGGCTTTCTTTTATTTCTTTATTAATTATTTTTTATCCTTCGCCTACTCCTCCAGAAATGATTTTCCTAAATCTAAACGGCTCAAATAAAGGTTTTATGATTTTTAAAAATGATAAAAAAGAAGTATTTTATCAAGGTAGTATTCAAGGTTTTAGATATAATTTTCTTCCAGCAGTTGCAAAATATGGAATAACTACTTTTGATTACGGCAAAATTAGAACCTTTGGTGGCAAAAATTTATATCTTAAAATAAAATCAGAGGGAACAAATTTTACAGATGTTTGTGTAAATGAAATTAATCATAATTGTTCAATAATTTATCACACTCGTTCAAATTCTATTAGGAAAAAAGATTTAGTTGATAATAAACTACATATCATTAGCAAATCAAAATTAAAAGATGATAAAATTTTAGCTTTAAGTGATAAAGGCACTATTATAATTGACAATAATCAAGTGAGTTTAAAAAATGAAAGTAACAATTAACAACAAAATTTGTGAAGTAAACAACAACATCAAAGCAGATGAAATTGTAAAATTATACAAAAATAATGCAGATGTAATCATTGTTAATGGTTTTAATGTAGATGGTAACGAAATAATAAACGAAAATGATGAAATAATCTTAATAAAAAAAGGAGAAATTCCTACCGATAGCGAATTTGAATGTATGCTAATGGCTCGCCATACACCAAAAATTTATGAAAAATTAAAAAACTCTTCAGTCGCTATTGCTGGGCTTGGTGGACTTGGTTCAAATTGTGCAGTAACATTATCAAGAATGGGGGTTGGCAAATTAAAATTAATTGATTATGATGTCGTTGAGCCGTCTAACTTAAATAGGCAATACTACTTCATATCCCAAATTGGAATGAAAAAAACTATAGCATTAAAAAACACTATAGAAAACATTAATCCATATACAAAGATAGAATGTAGCGATATTTACGTTACAAAAGATAATATAAAAGAAAATTTTACTGGCTATGACGTAATTCTTGAATGTTTTGATAAAGATACTACAAAAGCAATGTTTGTTGAAAATGTAATAAAATTGTTTCCAAATTCATACTTAATTGCAGTTTCTGGTATTGCTGGATTATATCCCCACGATATTTTTACTACAAAAAAGTTAGGAAAAAACTGTATTATATTAGGAGATTTTATTAACGAAGCAAAAAAAGGTGTTGGTTTAATGGCTTCACGGGCTGCAATAGCTGCAAATATTCAAGCAAATATGGCTATTAGATATTTAATTGGCGAAGAAAATAGATAGGTAAAAAAATGAGCAAAAATATTAAAATTACCGTAAATGGCGAAGTTTTAGAAGTTGAAAATAATACATCAATAAAAGATATAATTGAATTATTAAAAGTAGAAAACCAAAGTATCGTTGCAGAAATTGATGGGCAAGTCGTATCTAAAAATGAATTTGAAAATTTTAAAGTATATGAAAATGCAAAAATTGAATTAATCAGATTTGTTGGTGGTGGATAAAATTTTAGTATAAATATAAATAAATCTATATAATTTTACTCTAATTTATCAAATAGATACTTGTTTATTTATAAACAAGTTAAAATTTTTGTCTAAAGTTGTATTTATTATGCCTTGAAAAAAATAATTCTTATATGTAAAGTATTCTAATGAAAATAAAATGTGGAATAGGCTTTGATGCCCATAAGTTTGAAAGTAATCGCCAGTTAATAGTTGGTGGTGTTGAAATCCCTTTTGAATTTGGACTTGCTGGTCATAGTGATGCTGATGTGTTAATTCATGCAATTATTGACAGTATATCAGGCGTTGCTCTTGGAAAAGATATTGGCAACCTTTTTCCCGATAACGATATGGCGTATAAAGATATAGATTCAAAAATTTTATTAGAGAAAACTTGCAAACTTATTTGGGATAAAGGATACTCCATTTCTAATATTGACGCAGAAATTATTGCACAAAAACCTAAATTTGCTCCATTTATCCCTAAAATGCGACAAATAATATCTAAAATAATGAAAATAGATATTGATGATATTTCTATTAAAGCTACAACAACTGAAAAAATGGGCTTTACTGGTAGAGGTGAAGGCATTGCTGCTATATCTTCATCGCTTATTATAAAGGACGATAAATAATCAATGAATGTTTCTATATCTTTTCTTGGTGGCGTTGGCGAAATTGGAATGAATATGTATCTGTATGAAACAGATACTACTGCTATCATTGTAGATTGTGGTGTTAAATTTGCCAGCAAAGGCGAACCTGGAATTGATGTTATTATTCCAGACTTTACTTATCTTTATGAAATTAAAGATAAATTAAAAGCAGTAATAATAACCCACGCCCATGAAGACCATATTGGAGCATTGCCTTTTTTATTAACAGATTTTAATATTCCAGTTGTTGCAAGCCATTTTTCCCACGCATTAATTAAGCGTAAAATGAAAGAGTATCATATAAAATATGAAAAAATTTATTTTGAAAAAAATATTTCTGTAGAAATAAATGATTTTATTATTAATTTTATTCCTTTAAGCCATTCAATTTACGGAACTGGTGCTTTATATATTCAAGTTAATAATGAATTTTCTTTTTTACATATATCTGATTATAAAATTGATTTTTCACCAGTGTCATCAGACGCTTTTCCTATTAAAGAATTTGTTGAAATAAGCAAAAATAAATTAGACTGTTTAGTTTCTGATTCTACAAATTGTCTCGTAAAAGGCTTCACTAAAGGCGAAAAATCTGTTGAAGCTGGACTTGATGAAATTTTTAAGAATGCTAATGGAAGAATATTTTTTACGTCTTTTGCCTCAAACGCAGAAAGAATTGAAACTATTTTTAAGTTATCAAAGAAGTATAACAGAAAGATTATTATTGAAGGCTCATCTTTTACTAAAAATATATCTGAAGCCTCTCATTTTGGATTATTAAACATTGACCATTCTATAATAGTCAAACGCAGTAGTATTAACAAGTTAGCAGATAATGAAATTTGTTTTATAGCTACTGGCTCTCAAGGAGAAAAAGAAAGCGTTATTACTCGCATTGCTCATCATAATTATGCTAACATAAAAATTAAATCTAATGATTTATTTATTTTCTCTTCTCGTGCAATACCAAGTAATGAACAAGATATTATAAATGTTATGAATAGAATAACTAAAGCTGGTGGCAAATGTATTACTGCTCAAGATTTGCCAATCCATGTTTCTGGCCACCCTGCAGAAAATGATGTTGCTTTTTTAATAAAACTTACTAAACCAAAATATTTAATACCAATTCATGGCGAATATATACATATGGAGAAACATAAAGAAATTGCTATTAATACTTGCAATATAGATAAAGATAATGTGATAATTTCTAATGCTGGCACGAAAGTCGTATTTAATAATGGCTATATACAAGATATTTGTGAAGTGCCAGCTGGTAAAAGGTTTGTTGATTATAGAAGTAAAGAAATTTTAAGCAAAGATAGTTTAAAATATCGCAAGTTAATGGCAACTGATGGAGTTGTATTCGCATACATAAATATTAACAACAATATTATACTTTCATCATCAATTATTGCCAATACTGGATTTGTTGATAATAACGAAAGTAATGCAGCTTTAAATTACTTAATTGCTGAAGCTAATAAAAATAATTCTATAGATAAATGGGAAAATTTTGTTGAAACTACTCTCAAAAGGTATTATAAAAAATTTCTTCAAAGACGACCTATTATCAAAATTATTGTAAGGGAGAATATATGACTATTGCTGAATCTATATTATTAGGATTATTGCAAGGATTAACAGAATTTTTACCAGTCAGTAGTTCAGGTCATCTTACTATTGCTCAATCGTTAATAGATGGATTTAGCCAACCAGGATTACTTTACGATACATTACTTCATTGTGCAACTTTACTTGCTGTTTTAATTTTTTTCCACAAAAGAGTTGGCATATTGATTAAAGCATTTTTTGGAATTTTCTTTAATAGGTATAATAGCTATTATTTTGAACATAAAAAATACCTTTGGAGTATTATTTTTGCCTCTATTCCTACGGCAATAATTGGATTATCTTTAGAACATTACGTTGCAACTACTTTTAAATCAACATTAAGTGTAGGTTATGCTTTAATTTTAACGTCATTTATATTGGTAATTTCTGATAGATTTAACGGCAATGGCAACATTACTGTAGGAAAAAGTTTAATATTAGGCATAATTCAAGGCATAGCTGTAATACCTGGCATATCAAGAAGTGGCTCAACTATTGCATGTGGCGTTATGTTGGGAATAAAAAGAGAAGATATTGCAGAATTTTCTTTTTTAATGTCTGTTCCTGCTATTATTGGTGCCACAATTTTACAATTTCGCAATGTTAGTGATATTCCTGTTAATGATTTAGTTATTTATGGTGCTGGTATGCTTGCTGCTTTTATTAGTGGTTTAATTGCAATAGGTTTTATGTTGCTTTTCGTCCGTAACGCTAAAATGAAATTTTTTGCTTTATACTGCCTATTAGCAGGTATTTTTACGGTGGTATTTTTATGAAAAAAAAGCAACAGAAAATGCAAGCCGAAAATAAATTATACTTTGACATATTACAACTATTTTTTGCATTAGTAGCTATATTCTTTTTGTTATCTCTACTATCTTATTCACCTGAGGACCCATCATCATTTAAAACTATAAAAGGTGATGAACCTACAATCGTAAACAATCTTTTTGGTAACGTGGGAGCTATGGTTGCAGGTTGGCTTGGAGCAATTTTTGGGTGGCCTGCTTTATTTATACCTATCCTTTCTTTTTATATATCTATCCTTTTATATAGATATAAAAATGGGCTAACTTTTTTTGCTGCTCCTTTTATGGGTTTCTTATACGGTATTTGCATTATATCTTGTTTTTCAATTCTAAGTGGATTAATAGGTGGTAGTGATTTATATTTTCCTCAAAAAAACGGTTCTGCTTTAGGCTCTATTGCAAGTGTTTATATCCAATCTGTTATCGGTAAAGTTGGAGGAATAATCGTTTTTCTCGTATTAATTTTAACTTTTATAATGTTGCTATTTTCTGTATCTCTTTCTGATATGGGTAAAATGTTTCGCATTATTGCTACAAAATTTATTGCTTTAAAAGAAAAGTTACTAACTAAACGAAATAGTGTAGATGAGTTATTTAATAAAGACGTTAAAAATAATGACGACACATTAGAAGATGAAATTATTGAAGAAAATAATGTATCACATTCTAAAGAAGTATTAGAAGAAGAAATAAAAGAAAATACAGATATTGAAAAAGAAGAGACAGAAACAAAAACTGAAGAAAAAGAAGAGGTTATTCATTATTCTCCAATTATTAAAGAACCTATAAAAGTAGAAACAGTCATCAACGCTGATAATAGCAAAAATATAGACGAAGATAATGTTGATAATTACGATTATTTAGAAGAACAAAATAATGAAATAGAGTTTAAAGCTCCTATAGAGACAGAAATTGTAAAATTTAGCAACTATAATGTGCCTTTAAACTTGTTAGCAGAACCAGATAACTCTACTCCAGTAGAAAGCAAAGACGAATTACAAGCAAAAGGAGATTTATTAGTAGAAAAGTTAAAAGATTTTGGTGTAAATGGCATAGTTCGTGCAATACAACCTGGACCAGTCGTAACAATGTTTGAATACGAACCAGCTCCTGGCACGAGAGTTAGCAAAATTTCATCTCTTGATAGCGACCTTGCATTAAATATGAGTGCAATATCTGTAAGGATAATTGCACCAATACCAGGCACTAATGCAGTAGGGATTGAAATGCCAAATAAACATCGTGCAACAGTTTTTTTAAAAGAACTTTTCCAATCTCAAGAATTCGTTAATTACAATAAACCTCTTGCCGTTGCATTAGGCAAAGATTCTATAGGCAGACCTTATATGGCAGATGTAGCAAAAATGCCTCATCTTCTTGTGGCAGGAACTACTGGTAGTGGAAAATCTGTTGCTCTTAATGTAATGATTTGTTCTATTTTATATAAATCGTCTCCAGATAAAGTTAAATTCATTATGATTGACCCTAAAGCTGTAGAATTAAGTATTTATGACGGTATTCCTCATATGCTTGCTCCAGTAGTTACTGATTCTAAACTTGCCTCAAGTGTTTTAAAAAATGTTGCTACAGAAATGGATAGACGATACAACTTGTTTAAAGAAAAAGAAGTTAGAGGCATAGATTCTTATAACGATATAGTATCTAAAGATGGATCTGCTGAAGAGATGCCATATATTATTGTTATTGTTGATGAATTTGCAGATTTAATGATGGTAGCAGGCAAAGAAGTTGAAACATCAATTATAAGAATAGCACAAAAAGCACGTGCTGCCGGTATTCATCTTATAATTGCCACCCAAAGACCTGATGCAAATGTTATTACTGGTTTAATTAGAAGCAATATGCCAGCAAGACTTGGTTTAAGGGTATCTCAAAAAATAAACTCTCGCATTATTTTAGACCAAAATGGTGCAGAAACTCTACTTGGTCGTGGTGATAGTCTCTTCCTACCTCCTGGTTCTAGCGATTTAGTCCGTGTTCATGGAGCTTTTGTTAGTGATGATGAAGTTAGAGATGTAGTTAAATACTTAAAAACTTTAGGCGAACCAGTTTACGATATGAGCATGGTTAAAGAAGATGAAGGTAGCGTATCTTTTGACGATGATGATGAAGATCCAGAATACGCAAGAGCCGTTGAAGTTGCTTACGAAAAAGGTTCTGTGTCAATATCTATGATACAACGTCAATTACGTATTGGATATAATAAAGCTGCAAGAATTGTTGAAACTATGGAAAAAAGAGGCATTGTAGGTCCAAGTGATGGCACTGCAAAACCTCGTCCAGTTATTAGATAAATTTTATTAATTATTTAAATAGTTATATTGCCACTAATTACTTGATTGATAAATTCATCAAAATTTGGTGCAACAGCGTAGGTTTCTTCAAAATTTGGTTCGCTACCAAAAACAATACAATTATCTTCAAAGTCAAAGGCGTAATATTCGTATTTTGAGTCTTTAAGAATGATAATAAACGGCAATCTTTTTTGCCACCACCCTCTTATTTCTTCAACGAGACTTTCGTCTCCAGTTACGTGGCTATAACTTCTTTCTTCAATAATATTATAACACACTCCAAAGGGTGTTTCTATAGATTCAATATTATCTAAAGATATTAACATTGCTTTTTTATCTTTTTTAACACAACTTTTAATATTTTTTAAAATATCAATATAATCTTTGGGAATATTATTTTCATAATAATCAATCATATTATTTAATACTTCATTACTGCTATCTTCGTTTTTTTCAATTTTCCAATTATTATTTTCTAACCAACTTAAAAATTTATCATATTTCATTATAATAACCTATTTTGCTATTACAAAAGCTCCAGTAAATTCATTTTCATAATTTAATACTGCATTTTCTGCTTCTTTTTTAGTAGTAAAACCAGTAATCCACACTCTATACCACAAGGTGCCTTTACTATAACCTTCAGATACTTGCGATTTCCCTTTAAACCTTTCTGCAAGGCGATATGCATTATCCTTTATAGAAAATGCTCCAATTTGAATAGCAAAATCTCCTACATTTAAATCTACTTCTTTGCCACCAGATACGAAACAATTTTCATCTTCACTTAAAACAGATATTCTAACTTTTGCAGTGCCTTTTTTTAGCATATCTATACGCCTTGCACCTTCTTCTGTTAAGTCTATAATTCTACCTTTTGAAAAAGGACCTCTATCGTTAACTCTAACTATTATTTCTTTTCCATTTTCAAGATTTTCTACTCTAACGTAAGTTGGCAAAGGCAATGTTTTATGGGCAGCAGTCATTGCTTTTTGGTTATATTTTTCGCCATTTGCAGTAAGTTTGCCGTGAAAACCAGGTCCATACCAAGAAGCAATACCAGTTTCACTAAACCCATCGGCAGAACTAATTGGATAATATTTTACTCCACCTACAACGTAAGGTTTGCCAACTTTTTTAGGGCCTGGTGCTACTTTTGCTTTGCAAATACTTTTTTTCTTCCTTGTATCAACTGTATTTTCTTGATTACTTTCTTCTTCTTCAAAATATTCTTCACTATCACTACTACTATTCACAACTTTGTTATCGCTTTGTCGTAAAGCATTATATTCTTGGCTATCATAATTTTTATCTACTACTTCATCACTATAATTAGATGATGGGAAAAAATCCTCATAACTATTAACCATATATGCTTTTTGAGAATTGCAACCGTATATAGATATTAAAGATAAAATAAAATATATAATATAATTCATTTATGCACCGTCAAGATTATTAATATTAACAATTTTACTCGTAAAATAATCTTCATCTACTATCAATTCTGCAAATGTGCCGTAATTTAAATTGCGATTTAAATGAGTGCTACCTGGATTAATAAAACGTATGCCTTCTATATCTTCATTAACTGGCACGTGAGTATGTCCAAAAATAATTACATTAACATTATCATCACTAAAAAGATAACTCATTCTATCAATAACATTGTTATAATTGCCAGTGCCATGACTAATGCCAACTCTAACTTCGCCAAAAGTTTCTACAATTTTTGCAGGTAAATCACTGCCCCAATCGCAATTTCCACGAACTGCATATAAAACCTTTGAAATTTTCCTTAAATCAGATATAAAATCTACAGTATCAGCATCACCTGCATGGATAACTACATCGGCAGATTTAATTCGCTCAATAAGAGTTGGCTTTAATTTATCTGTTGTATCTAAATGGGTATCTGATATTATAACTATCTTTAACATCTATACATATTAGAATTAAGGTGATTACATGTCAATATATACATATAATAAAAATGATAATATTTATAATATACCTTTTTTTAAAGAAATATTAGAATGTGCCAATAATTCTAATGCAACAGTCTATTTTGTAGGAGGGTGTGTTAGAGATTTAATACTACAAAAAGATATTAAAGATATTGATATAACAGTATTTAATATAGATTATCAAGTTTTTGCAAAAAATTTATCTAAAAAAATTAAAAGTTTTTTCGTCCCCTTTAAAGATAATATTAGACTTTCTAAAAATAATTTTATTATTGATGTCTCAAAACCAAGAGGAAACAATATTAACGAAGATTTAATGAAACGAGATTTTACAATAAATAATTTAGCATTAGATAGTTACGGCAATATTATTGGCAATAAAGATGATATTAATAATAAAATAATAAAAAAAGTTAGCAATGATATTTTTGATGATGACCCTTTAAGAATATTACGTTCTATAAGGTTTGTTTCTACTTTAGGTTTTAATATTGATAAAGATACTCTTGATTTAGCAATAAAAAAATCTCCTCTCCTAAAAAATGTTGCAAAAGAACGTATTACAGAAGAACTATATAAAACTTTTTTTGGAAAATTTCTTTCATTAAGTTTACCTATCCTTAATGAAAGTAAAATTTTAAATAATATTTTTAATGGCAATCTTGATTATATATCACCATTAAACGTAAAAAATAAATCATTTCCATTATATTTATCTCTTTTTGCTAATTTTGAAGCAACAAAAAGCCTTTGTTTATCATCAAAAGATGAAAAATTAATATTATACATCTTGAATAATTTTCAGAATATCTTAAATTATAAAAATATGACTGATAACGAAAAAAAATCAATTATATGGAATAATTACGACAATATTAATTATTTAGTAGATTACATTATTGCTAAATATCCGTTAAATAAAAATGATTTTGGCGATTTAAATCTATTAAAAGAAACTTTAAACATAGAAAATGCAAAAAAAATAAATGGTGATTTACTAAAAAAAATAGGATTTAAACCAAGTCCAATTTTTGCTAAAATAATAAAAGAAGTATCAGAAAAACTTGCCTTAAATTTGATAGATAAAGATAATATAGAAGAATATATATTAAAAAATTATAAACAAAATTAGGTGCCTTATGAAATTTGTTCGCTACAAAGAAAATAAAACTGAATATAGAGGCGTCTTAGATGACAAAAAAATAAAACGCATTACTGGTAGCTTTTTTTTAGATTACGGCGTTACTCAAGATGTAGTGAATGTAGATGATATTACCTTTTTACCACCAGTTTTATCGGGAAAGATTATTGGATTACGTGCAAATTACGACAAACATTTAGATAATCCATTATGTTTTATGAAGCCTCGTTCATCTCTTGCAGCCCATAATGACAAAATTATAATTCCAAAATTTTTAGATAAAGTAAATTTAGAAGGTGAATTAGCAGTAGTAATTAGCAAAAAATGCAGAAATATTAAAGAAAAAAATGCGTTAAATTACGTATTAGGTTATACTATTGCCAATGATGTTACTGGTTTATCATCAAAATTTAGCGAAAGTTTTACTTGTGGTAAATGGTTTGATACTTTTACGCCTTTAGGTCCAGTAATTAATACGAGTATTTCTTGGGAAAACCTTGAAATTGTTACACGAATAAATGGCAAAACAGTTCAATCTGGCAATACTAATAATATGTTTTTTAATGTGCCATATATTATAACTTATCTTTCTAACATTATAACTTTAGATGCTGGAGACGTTATTTTAACTGGAACTCCAAGTAGTGCCGTTGAAATTCACCATAATGATAATATAGAAATAGAAATAGAAAATATTGGTATATTAAAAAATATTGCAGTGGCTGAAAATGACTGATTATAAAGAAATAATTTGCAATATGTGTGGCGTTTGTTGCACAGCTTATAGCATATCTACTTTAAATAAAAAAGCTGGAGTTAAGTGTGATAAACAGTTAGCAGATGGCAGATGTGGAGATTACGAAAATAGACCTCAAGTATGTAGAGATTTTAAAGCCGATGATTTTTGTATTTTAATTTCTACTCTTACTTTTGAAGAAAAATTATATATCATCAAAAAGGTTTACGGTGAATAGGTTAAATATTGGTTTAACAGGTGGTATAGCTTCTGGAAAAAGTAAAACTGCAACTTTTTTTGAAGAATTAGGTTTCTATACTATTGATGCAGATATTTTATCACGAGAGATTTTTAATATTGGAGAAAAAGCATATATTGATACTGTAAATTATTTTGGAAAAGGTATTCTTTTTGAAAATGGAGAAATTAATAGAAAAGCATTAAGAAATATAATCTTTAATAATAAAGAAAAAAGATTAATATTAGAAAGTATAACCCACCCAGAAATATGGAAAAAAGAAGAAAAATATAAAAAAAACATATATAGTAAAGATAGTAAAGCATTAATTATAACTCATGCTGCCCTTTTAATTGAAACTGGTAGTTACAAAAAATTTAACCCACTAATATTTATTTACACTTCCATTGATAACCAAATAAAAAGATTAATGGAGCGTGATAAAATATCAGAAAAAGAAGCAAATTTAATAATAAATAACCAAATGCCATTAGAAGAAAAATTAAAATATCCACATATTATTATTGATAATAACAGTGATGAAAATTATTTAAAAAAAGAAGTCAACCGTGTTGCAAATTTAATAAAACAAATTTATTATGGAATAAATCATTAGGATTATATTATCAAAGGCAACTATTTTTAGTATTAGTAGCACATTAACTAAATTTATACTTAATAACCAATCGTTATAAATTTGAAAATTTATCTAATAATTTTTCTTCTACGTTTTTAGTAACGAATTTTGATAAATCGCCACCGTGCTTTGCTATATCTTTTATTAAGGTGGAACTTAAAAATATATTTTCTTGGCTTGGCATCATAAAAATAGTTTCAATATTATTGTTGAGTTTTCTATTCATTAATGCTAATTGAAATTCGTATTCAAAATCTGATACGGCTCGCATACCTCTTATAATATAATTAGCACCAATTTTTTTTGCATAATCTACTAATAATCCATCAAAGCCTTCAACTATTATATTATCAAAGGATTTTAACGCATTTTTTGCTAAATCTATTCTTTCGTCTAAAGTAAAAAGAGTTTTTTTTGTAGCATTAGTTGATACACCAACGTAAAGAGTATCAAACATTTTTGATGCTCTTTCAGCTAAATCAAAATGTCCAATAGTTAATGGGTCAAAAGTTCCTGGATAAATTGCTATCATAAAACCTCCTTTTATTATTTTTTTTCTATAAACCTTACTATAGTATCTCCGTATTTTCTTTCGTCATATACATTAAATTTATCGTGATTTATAAATTCTGTCTTATAAAACTCTTCATAAACTATAATACCACTATTAGACAATAAATCATTATCGTCAACTATAGATAATATTTTATCAGAATTTATAGTGTTATACGGTGGATCTATAAAAATAATATCGTAAGGATTATTTATAAAATTAGTTGATAAAAAATTTCCTTTTTTAATACTATACAAATTTTTATCTATTCCTAAAACATTTAATTTAACTGCTTCAATATTTAAGTCTATAAAATAAGAATAACTTGCACCTCTACTAATCGCCTCAATACCTAAAGCACCACTGCCTGCAAAAGCGTCTAATACTTTTGCATTCTCTACCTTTTCTGAAATTATTGAAAATATTGCTGACCGTAATTTATCTGTTGTAGGTCTTGCTTTTGAGTTTTTCGGCAAAGAAATTTGCTTTGCTTTCAAAAAACCACTTACTATCCTCAAGGTATTTGCTCCTTACTATTTTACAAATTTCATTAAAATCAATATTATTATTTTTATCATCAAAAGGAAATTTATTTTTAAATAATTCTCTAACTATCCCCTTATATCCATAAAATTTGCACGTGTTACCACTTTCAAAATATAGCAACACTACTAATGTTTTTACTAAATCTCCCATAGAATTATGATATATCCCTGCTACTCTATCTGGGTTATCAATTGCTTCTAACGGCAAACCTATTCTAATGACTTTTATATTTTTACTACTAAAGATAATATACATTGATGTTACAGTTAATAATGTATCTATAAAATTACTTTCTTTATATAAACCTAATTTGTATAAATTATATAATTGAGTATTTTTATAAACTTGAGTTGGATAAATTCTAACGGTTTTTATATCTAATTCTGATAATAATAAAGCATCACTAATAGCAGAAAATTTATTCTGACTATACATATCCGTCATTAACTGGATACCACAATTAGTAACTTTATTTAAATTTTCTATAGACAAAAAAACATCTGATTTATTATATGGCCTTATATTATCTCTTAATACTTTATCATCAAGGCTTTGAACACCTAATTCTACAAAATTTATTTTAAATTTATCTATTTCTTCAATTAAATCATTATTTATAGTATCTACTCTAGTAGAAAAACGAATATTTTTTATTCCGTATCTACTGGCAAGATTATAAAATTCTACACGATTTTTTTTATCAATTGCACCAAAATTGCCACCATAAAAGGCAATTTCATCATATTTATCACTATAACTAAACCATTTTTCTATTTGATTAATAGCAGATTGTAAAATATTTGTTTCTATTTTTGTGTTAGTAATTGCATTTTGGTCGCAAAAAATACACTTGTTGCCACAAGCAGTAAAAGGAAGAAATACTGGTAAAATTTTATTCATTATACGATTCTAATATATACGTTTTAATGCTTCAAGGGCTGCTTCTTTTTCTGCATTTTTTTTAGTTGAGGCTACACCAATAAAAGATAATTCATTATTTATAACTAATTTAACTGTATAAACTTTGTTATGGTCTGGACCTTCTTCTTTTATGACTGTGTATTGTGGTAAAGAACCGTATCTTATTTGGGTGAATTTTTGAATTTCACCTTTAGCATCAACAATTATTTTTTCTTTTGCTGCTAAATCAATGTCTTTACCTATTAAGTTTAACACAATTTCTTTAGTTTTATCAAAGTTACTATCAATATATATTGCACCAATAATAGCTTCAAAAACATCTGCTAATATAGAATTATTGACAGTTTTTGAAACTTTAAGAACTCCACCACTGATAAAAACAGATTCATCAATATTCAATTCTTTTGCTTTTTTTGATAAAAACTTTTCACTAACAATATAAGATCTAATTGATGATAACTGACCTTCTGAAAAATCCTTATACTTTTCAATTAAATAACAAGATACAGTTAATTCTAATACTGCATCTCCTAAAAATTCTAATCGTTCATAATTGTAATTAATATTTTTCTCATTAGCGTATGAGCTATGAGTAAGAGCCTCTATTAAGAGGCTCTTGTTACTAAAGTTATATAAAATATTTTTTTCTAAATTTATTTTATTATTCATATTTTTTAAATAATAAAGAAGCGTTTGTTCCACCGAAACCAAATGAATTTGAAAGCCCATATATAGCATTATGTTTAATTGCTTTATTTGGAACGTAATCTAAATCACATTCTGGGTCTTGGTTTTCAAGGTTGATTGTAGGCGGAATAATACCTTCATGTAACGCCATAACTGTATATATACTTTCTACAGCACCAGCAGCACCTAAAAGATGACCAGTCATAGATTTTGTAGAACTTATCTTTAAATTTTTTGCATGATCACCAAAAAGGTCTTTAATTGCCCTTGTTTCTATTACATCATTAAAAGGAGTAGAAGTTCCATGGGCATTGATATAATCTACTTTATCTGGTGTAATTCCAGCATCTTTTATAGCCATAGCCATACATCTTTTAGCACCATCGCCATCTTGAGAAGGCATAGTAATATGATAGGCATCGCCACTCATACCGTAACCAACTATTTCTCCATATATTTTTGCTCCCCTTTTAAGGGCATGGTCAAGATTTTCTAATATTAATATCCCACCACCTTCACCAATGAGAAAACCGTCTCTATCTTTATCAAAAGGACGGCTTGCCGTTTTTGGGTCATCATTTCTTCTTGATAAAGCTCGCATATTAGAAAAACCACCAACAGCAAGAGGAGTAATAGCGGCTTCTGAACCACCAGCAATCATAATATCAGCATCTCCACGCTCTATCATTCTTGCAGCATCGCCTACTGCATGAGTTCCAGTAGCACAAGCAGTAACTACACTCAAATTTGGACCTTTAAGTCCATATCTAATAGAAACAAGACCACTTGCCATATTAATAATTGCACTTGGAATAAAAAATGGAGATACTTTTTTATACCCACCAGCAAGATACATTTCTTGCGTATCTTCTATAGTTTTAAAACCACCAATACCAGCTCCAATTACACAACCAGCTCTATCTTTATCGTAATTATAATTATTAAGACCAGAATGCTCCATTGCTTCTATAGATGCAGCAAGAGCATAAAAAACGAAATAATCAAACTTTTTAACTTCTTTTTTATCTACGTAATTTGCAGGGTCAAAATCCTTGACTTCTGCACTAATTCTAACTGGAAATGACGATGCATCAAACTTAGAAATAAGCCCAGCTCCACTTTTTCCTGATAGTAGGTTATCCCAGTTATCCTTTAGAGTATTTCCTAAAGGTGTAATGGCACCCATACCAGTAACAACGACTCTATTTTTCACTATTCCTCCATACTAAAAAAGGGTTAGTTAACCTAACCCTAAATGATATTAAATTAAGAATTAGATTCTATAAATTTAAGTGCATCACCAACTGTTTTGATATTTTGAGCTTCTTCATCTGGAATTTCTACTCCAAACTCTTCTTCAAAAGCCATAATAAGTTGAACAGTATCAAGAGAATCAGCTCCTAAATCTTCAATAAACGATGCTTCTGGTCTAACTTCAGACTCATCAACATTAAGTTCTCTTGCAATAATTTCTTTAACTTTTGCTTCAATTTGTGACATAATTTATGCCCTCCTCAATAATAATCTATTTATTAAAACGATTTTAAACAGACCGAAATCTGTAATAAATTACATATATAATCCACCATTTACATGGATAGTTTGCCCTGTAATATAATCTGAATCGCTACTGGCTAAATATAGCACAGCTTTTGCTATATCGCTACAATTACCAACAGATTTTAAAGGAATTTTTTCAAGCATTGATTCCTTTACTTGTTCTGGCAAAACTGACGTCATTTCAGTATCAATAAAGCCTGGTGCTACAGCATTAACTCTAACGCCTTTACCTGCTAACTCAATAGCAGCAGATTTAGTCATACCAATAACGCCACTTTTTGTAGCACAATAATTAAATTGACCTGCGTTACCACTGAAACCAACTACACTTGATATATTAATAATTTTGCCGTAACGTTTTTTCATCATAGATTTTGCAGCAAGCCTTGTGCATAAGAAAACGCCTTTTAAATTGACATCAATTACTCTATCCCACTCCTCATCTTTCATACGGATAAGAAGATTGTCTTTCGTAATTCCAGCATTATTAACTAATATATCACAGCTACTACCAAATTTTTCTTCAGTAGCTTTAAACATTGCTTCTACTTCTTCATTAATATTAACACTTGCTTTAAAGGAAAAAGCAACGCCACCATTACTTTCTATAATAGATACTACTTCATCAGCTTCTTTTTGGCTTGATGAATAATTAACAACAACTTTTGCATTAGCTTTTGCAAGCTCAATTGCTATAGCTTTGCCTATCCCTCTTGAGGCACCAGTAACTATTGCTATTTTATCTTTTAACATTTTCATTACCTTTAAATATTATAGTTTTGATAAATCGTCAATACTTGAAATATTAATACAAGTAACATTTTTGTCAATTTTTTTAATAAGTCCAGTTAATACTGCTCCTGCTCCTGCCTCAATAAAAGTATCAACGCCTTTACTTATCATATATTTGACTGATTCTGTCCATTTTACAGAACCTGAAATTTGACGTATAAATGCGTCTTTAACATCACTTGCTTTTTCTTCAATAGTTGCATCAATATTGTTTACTACTGGTATCTTTAAATCAGAAAAAGTAACACTCTCAAAATATTTTTCCATATCTTCTTGAGCTTTTTTCATTAAGGAACAATGGAATGGAGCAGATACTGGCAAACTAACTACTCTTTTTGCTCCTTTAGATTTTAAAATTTCTGTAAATTCTTCAAAAACTGCAGCATGACCTGCTATTACGATTTGACCATCACAATTAAAATTTGCTGGTTCAACTATCGCTCCTTCTTTAGAAAATTCTTTACATGCAGTAATTACTTCTTCATCTTTCAATCCAAGAACTGCAGCCATTGCACCAACACCAACAGCAACTGCATTTTGCATAAATTTGCCACGATTATGCACTGCTTTTACTGCATCTGTAAAAGATAGCCCACCTGCAGCATATACGGCAGAATATTCGCCTAATGAATGACCTGCAAAAAAATCTGGTTTAACTTTATCTTTAATCTCATTCCATACAACAGCACTCATTGTAAGAAGTGCAGGTTGAGTATTTTGAGTAAGCCTTAATTCATCTTGGCTACCTTCAAACATTATTTTAGAAAGAGAATAACCTAAACTATCATCTGCTTCTTTAAAAAAACTTTTTGACTTTTCACTTTTATCAAAAAAATCTTTTCCCATGCCAACAAATTGAGAACCTTGACCGGGAAAAACTACTGCTACTGCCATTATCCCTCCATATAACTACAAAAAATATTGGCGAAGCTAAACAAACGACATCAAAGAAATAAAAAAAATAAAAACTAATTATAAAAAATATTTAGAACTAATAATACTTGTTAATGCGTTTTTAACATCATCTGTTATTGCTTCGTTCATTTTATTTACAGCTGCTTCTTTTGCAACTCTAATACCATTAGCAATAGCCACCTCATTACTTGAGCCGTGTCCTATTACACAAACTCCCTTAACTCCCAATAATGGAGCTCCTCCGTATTGAGAACTATCGCCACGGTTTTTAACATTTACAAAAGCACTTTTAGAAATTAAAGCCCCTAATTTATTTTTAAAAGAACCAGTAAGCTCATCTTTTAACATTTTAAAAAGAAAACTTGATACCGATTCACTAACTTTTAATGCAATATTACCGACAAAACCATCGCAAACAACGACATCTGCTTCGCCTTTGTAAAGAGCTTTGCCTTCAACATTGCCGACAAAATTGATAGGTTCACAATCTTTCAAAATTGGATATACTGTTTTTGAAAGCATATCGCCTTTGCCTTCTTCTTCACCGTTATTCAACAACCCTACCGTTGGGTTATCAATTTTTAGCACTTTTCTTGCATAAGCAGAACCCATTATAGCAAAAGTAAGCAAATGTTCTGGCTTACAATCAACATTAGCACCAACATCAAGCATAAAAAAGTATCCTCTACTATTATCGCAAGGCAATATTGTCCCTATTGCAGGGCGAGATACTCCCTCAAGTAGCCCTAATGTAACCATAGCAACAGCCATAACAGCACCAGAATTTCCAGCACTAAAAAAACCATTTGCTTGACCAGACTTTACTAACTTTAAACCTTCGTGCATAGACGACTTACGCTTGCCCCTAACAATTTCTGATGGGTGATCGTCCATTTCTACTACTTGCTCTGCATGATGTATTCTTATCTTACGCTCATTATTATAAGAGTATTTATTAAGACATTCTTTAATAACAACTTCATTACCAACAAGGATAACTTCAATGTCATCATAATCATTTACTGCCTTAATAGCACCCTTTACTACAATATCTGGCGCAAAATCACCACCCATAGCATCAACAGATACAATCATAGATTCACCTTTAACTAAAAAATCTTAAACTTCTTTTTTGTCTATAACTTGTTCGCCTTTATAAGAACCACAAGCAGGACAAACTATGTGAGCTTGTTTAAGCTCTCCACATTTATCGCATTTAACTGCTTGAAGTGAAGATGCGTGATGATGAGATCTTCTCATACCAACTTTACTTTTAGTTTTTTTGTGTTTAGGATTTGGCATTTTTATAACTCCTTTTCTAATTATCTTTTAATTTTTTAAGGGCTTCCCATCTAAAATCTGTTTCATTAGCACAACTACATTTTTCGCTATTAAGTAATGCCCCACAATTTGCACATATACCTTTGCAATCTTGCTTACACAAACGTTTTACTGGTATAAACAACAATGCTTCTGCCCTTAAAAATTCTTCTAAATCAAAATAATCAACGGGCGTAACGTATAAACCAGCTTCGTCATCACTTAAACCGTCCTCTTCAGAATCAGATATTGGATATTCCCCAATAGGTGATATAGCTTGAATAATACGTTCTCTAAACTCTAAATTAACTGGCTCTAAACATCTATCACAAGGACAAGTAAATTTTACTTCCATATCGCCAGTAACAGTATATACATCGCCAGTTTTTATTATATTGCCAGAGAAAACAACTTTTTCAAAATTATCATTATCTTCTTTAAAAGAAAATGAGTAATCTAACGTTAAGCCATTTTCTTCAATCTTTTCGTAAAATATTTTCATATATAAGCCGATAATTGTAATTAAAGTAAAAGGTATTGTCAATCTTTTTATATCAAATTTAATTGCTTTTTTCAATTCAAAAAGATTTACCCTCCATATTTCTATTAGATATTATAGACAATAATCCAATATAAAATGCTACTTTATTTTATGGAAATTCGTTAGGTAAGCTAATTAATTTATCAGAACATATACTTAAATTTTCATCAATTAAAGATGAAGATAAGCCACCACAATGGGCTATACTGTGAAAAATATTATCGTGGTTAGTATATTTATCTTTATTGTTAATTATATAAGGATATTTATTATTTTCTTTTGCTTTTTCGCTTAACCAAACACCAAAAGGAACAACGGCAACTTCTTTGTGATGCAACATTTCATGTTGATGAAGTCGCATACCTTTTTCGCCTAAAAATTGACCATGGTCTGAAGAAAAGAAAATCATAGCATTTTTATCCTTTAACCTCTTAACTACATCATTAAAAAGGCTATCAGTTGCAACAATAGTATTATCATAAGCATTAACTACTTCTTCAATACCACAATCATATACCCAAGTAGTGCATTCTGGTGTCCATATTTTTTTATCTTTTGGGTAGCGAATATGGTAATCCCAATGACTACCATTTAGATGAAGAATTACTACTTTTTTCTTATCGTTTCTTGATAGAAAATCATCTAATACTGGCAAAAGTTCGTAATCATATTTAATTGAGTTATCATTAAAAAACATAAAATCGGCATCAGAAGCAATTATATTTGCACCATAATCGCTTGTTGAAATTGAATTTTGAGCACTAATCCAAGCTGTATCAAAGCCTGCAGATTTAAAAATACTCAATATAGAAGGTTCTTTTAAAAACTGCATACGGTCATCTTTTCTTGATTGTCTTGAAGTAAGACAAGGAACACTTCTTGTTGTAGAAGTTTCGCAAGCATACATATCGTTATAAGAAATAAACCCATTTTCTATTAAATAAGGTGTAGTTTCTCTTTCATAACCATTAATTTGCATATGGTCTCTTCTTAAAGCATCAGTTAAAATAAACACAATAATTTCTGGGTTTGCTTCGTTTAATTCGTCGTAATCAACTTGTATTGCTGTTAATTTTGACCTATCCTTAAGCATTTTATTAATACGGTATTGGTTTAAAGAGTAATGATAAAAGTTTTCTAAAATCTTTTCTGGCATAAGGTGGATACCTCTTTCTGTTGTACCACCTTTACCGTATTTAACTTCTTTCAAATCATCTTCTGGTAATTTGCCTAAGAATACTGGCATTAAAAACACTAATAGAAGAAGTCCTTTTATCTTCCATCTTTTAATACCATTCATAAAAAAACGAATTACAATAAATACGGCAGAAATAATTAAACTTATTATTAAAGTAACAATAAAATCAGTATGTATAACTCCAGCTGCTTCATTAATGTTTGTATTAAACAATAATTCAAACATTCCTATGCCAATGCCCATATTGGCAGTAGTAACGAAATAATTTAGACCACTACCAAAAAGAAACATTATTGGAGCAAAAATTAAGAATACCCACTTATTTAATGCTGCTATATACCAAATTACTGCATCACGAGCAAAGGACATTAACATTAATATCAGAAAATATTCTTCTGGATATTGGTTCTTAAACAACTGCTGGTTATATAATAAAGAATATACAATTGTTAACACTATAGTAAATAGAACAAAAACTATTGTATTAGGTAATTTGTTAATGAAATCTATGTAATATTTTATTTTATTCATAAAAAATATAATCCCGTTCACTTAATCAGAATTTTCCTTTTATCATAATTTACGAAGCAATGCAAGAAATCTAACAAAAGATAGGCATTCAAGGTTGATAAATAACTTTTTATCATATTAAAAATCGTATATAATTATTTTATGAATAATAATTTTTTTAAAGTAATTTTTGTAGATGATGATATTGTAGCTGTATCAAAGGAGCATGGAGTATGTGTTATACCAGATAGATACGGCAACGAAAAAGTTATACTACACAAACTATTGCAAGAAATATACGGCAAATTATATATTATTCATCGGCTTGATATGGGAACTGGTGGCATAATACTATTTGCAAGAAACGAAAAAGCCCACAAAAATTTATCACTACAATTCCAAAATAATATCGTTACAAAAAAATATTTAGCTATTACTAAAGGCACTTTTTTTCATCAATCTTTAATGTTGCCAATAGCTAAAGGCAATCACGGTAAATATAAAATCAATTTTAAAAGTGGCAAAAAAGCTATAACATCATTTAATGTTATTGATAATAAAAATAATTTTTCTCTTATTGATGCAAAATTATATACTGGTAGAACTCATCAAATTAGAGTTCATCTTAAAGCCTTAAAATCACCTTTATATCAAGATTTTTTATACAATAGCCCTTGTAACGACAAAAGACTATCTCTTTTTGCCTATAAAACAATATTTTTTCACCCAGTTACTAACAAAAAAATAGTATTAACAGCAGAAATTTCATTATTTATGCAAGGGATATTAGAAACCCTTGAATTATCCTTAAAAAATGTGTATCAAATATAAATGACACCTAAAAATAATTATAAAAATATACTTATATTTAATCCGTCTTTTATTGGTGATTCTGTTTTAACTACACCACTAATTAGGGCAGTTAAAAATATTTTTAAAGAAGCAAAAATTACTTTTTGTGTTCGTCCAGAAAGTGCTAACCTTTTTCAAAATATTGATATTGTAGATAATGTTCTTATTTACGATAAAAGAGGTAAAGATAAGGGAATAAAAGGCGTAATTAATTTTTCTAAAATTATTTCTCAAAATAAATTTGATTTAGTAATTAATTTACATAAATCTATTCGCTCAACTGCTTTATTTTTATTCTCAAAACACGGATATATTGTTGGCTTTTCTCAAGCTGTATTATCTATAACCTTTAATAATAGAATTAAGAGAGATATGGATAAACAAGAAGTTGATAGAAATTTAATGATATTATCTTTATTAGTAGAAAATTTTTCTTTAGAAAAGGCAAAAAAAATAGGTGGCAACTTAACTTGTTTTATTGATGATAAATTATCATCAAATGTTAAAGATTTTTTTCAATCTGTTTCATCAAATAAAAAAGTTATAGGAATTAATGTAGGTAGCGTTTGGGCAACGAAACGTTACCCTGCAATAAAATTTGCAGAAGTAGCCCATATACTGATAAATAAAGGCTATCATATTGCATTATACGGTGCAGAAAGCGATAGAAAATCTATAGAAGAATTTAATAAATTTTTCAAAGGCAATTATTACGATTTTACTTATAAGACTTCTTTAAAAGAATTAGCAAGTTTTCTTCAACCTTTATCACTTTTTATAACTAACGATTCTGGACCACTGCATATTGCAATATCTGCCAATGTGCCTTGTGTCGCTATTTTTGGTGCTACTGTTAAAGAATTAGGTTTTTTTCCTTACGATAATAAAAGTATAGTAGTTGAAGATTTAACTGTAAAATGTCGTCCATGTGGAATGCATGGAGGAAATATCTGCCCAAAAGGTCATTTTAATTGTATGAATAATATAAATCCAACAAAAATTGTTGAGGCATGTGAAAAGATTTTAGGATTATAGTAATGCAAAATATTTTAATTATTAGATTTAGCTCTTTAGGTGATGTTGTTTTAACTACTGGTGTAATAAAATATTTAAAAGAAAATAGAAGCGATGTTAATATTGATATTTTAACGAGAAGTGATTTTGCTGGAGTTTTTACAGACTTTCCATATATTAGAAATTTATACTGTATAGATAAAGGGGCAAACCTTGAATCGTTGCTTAATGTATTAAATACTATGCCACAATACGACAGTATTTACGATTTTCACAGTAATATAAGAAGCAGATTTGTAAAAATGATTTTGCCTTATAAATCTTATACTTACAAAAAAAATTCTTTAGCAAGGAGATTATACGTATCTCTTAGACTTGGAAAAAGGTTTTTAAAAAATCACGTTACAGAAAAGTATTTTCTTCCATTAAATAAAGGCTTAAATATAGAAAAACCAGAATTAGAAAAACTTAGACCATATTTAGTTAATCCATATAAAAACCGTAAAACTGGCGAGAAAAAAACTGTTACGATACACCCTTTTGCCAGTAAAAAAACGAAAGAATGGCCTTTTATATACGAATTATGTCAAATCTTATTAGATAATGGATTAAATGTTAAGGTAGTTGGTGCTGGAAAAACTAAATTGCCTAAAGAAGTAGAAGATTTAACAGGTTATACACCATTAAATATGTTAATTAGAAATATTGCAGATAGTGATGTAGTTGTTTCAACAGATTCTGGACCTATGCACATTGCAATAGCCTTAGGATTGCCTACTATCGCTATATTTGGACCTACTACTAAAGAATTTGGTTTTTATCCAAAATTTAGCAATTGCACCGTTATTGAGGATAATAACCTTAAATGCAGACCTTGTCATATACACGGTAGCGATAAATGCCCTAAAAAAGATTTTAAATGTATGATGAGTGCTACCATTGAAGAAGTGCGAACAAAAATAATTAATGCTATTATTTAAGTCGTTACATTATACTAATATAACGGCAATATTATTTGGAGTTTTTCTTGGCAAAAATCAATATAGATATTAACCTTTCTGATATTTCTCTTAAAAGTGGCGTTTATATGTTTATTGATGGTAGAGAACGTGTAATATACGTTGGCAAAGCAAAATCACTACGCAAACGTTTATCATCATATTTTAATAGTAGTGTAAAATCTATCAAAACAGAAAAAATGCTTACCCACGCAAGAAAAGTAAAAACTATCGTTACAGAAAATGAAGTTGAAGCCTTTTTATTGGAAGCAAATTTAATAAAAACTGAAATGCCAAAGTATAACGTCTTACTTAAAGATTCAAAAACATATCCATACGTAAAACTAACTAATGAAGAATATCCACGTCTAATATATACTCGCCAAACTCAAGATGACAAAGCCTCATACTTTGGACCTTTCGTCAATGTCGGTGATTTACGTCAAATTATAGAACTGTTACAAGATTCTTTTCCCTTACGCACTTGCACTGATTACAGATTTAAAGAAGGAAAAATTTGTTTAAAATACCAAATAAAAAAATGCCTTGCTCCTTGTGAAAATTTAATAAGTCATCAAGATTATTTAAAAATTGCAGAATCAATAAAAGGCTTTTTTAAAGGCGATATAGACGAAGTTAAAGAAAAATTCAAAAACCAAATGATGACTTATTCAAATAATTTAGATTATGAAAGTGCTGCTATAATGCGAGATAGAATAAAATCTTTAGACAAACTTTTTTCTAAACAATCTGTATCAAATATTACTGATACAAGAAGTATAGACGTATTTTATAAACACGAAATATCTTTAGTAAACGGTGTAACACAACTTTTTATTAGAAATGGCAAATTAATAGGCGTATCAACTCATTTTTTTGACAAAGAAGAAGATGACCTTCTTGAAAGGTTTGTTATGCAATTTTATACAAACGTTCGTCAATTTCCAGAACTTATTGCTTTAATTGGAGATAAATATGACGAAAATTTATCAGAAGTTTTAAGCCGTATGGCAAATAGACAAATTAATATAAAAAAACGTGGTCTTTCTGGTTTTGCAGAACTTGCTAAAAAGAATGCAGAACTTGAAACAGAACAGTATCTTAAAAAAGTTGGCGAAAGAAAAGATGTATCCCTTAGGTTGGCAGAACTTGTTGGCATTGAAGAAGCAAGACATATTGAGTGTGTAGATATTTCTCACTTAGCAGGCAGTTATACTGTAGGCGTATCTATTGCAAATATAAATGGCGAATTTTCTAAAAATAATTACAGAAAATATAAGATAAAAAGTGCAGACAATAATGATTTTCAGTCAATGATGGAACTTTTTACGAGAAAAGCAGAAAATATAAAAGAAAACAGTGAACTTGAAGCAGATTTATATATTATTGACGGTGGCATAGGTCAACTTAACTCTGTCTTAAAAATATCTAAAGAAGTTGGCTTTAATGGTGCATTTATATCAATTAGTAAAAGCCGTTCTATTCGCCACTTAAAAAATGATAGAGATACTACAATAGAAGAAATACACCTACCTAATAGAAAAAATCCTGTAATTTTAAAGAAAAACGACCCATTACTACACTTTATCCAAAGGTTAAGAGATGAAGCCCATAGGTTTGCTATTACTTATTCAAGAAATTTAGCGTTAAAAGGATTAAAAACTTCGCCTCTTCTTTCAATTGATGGGCTTGGGAAAAAACGGCTAAAAGATTTGCTTACTGCAATACCTGATATTCACAATAGAAAAGATATTGAAGCCATAGAAATAAGAGAAAAAGCTAAGCTACCCATTGAATTATGTGAAAAAATTGTAAATTTTATAACAAAATAAACTCAAAATCTGTCGTTTTAATATATATACTTACTTTTAGATTATTATAAATTATTTTAAATAAATAACATCAAGATATTGAATATTTACATAATAATGTGTTAAAATACATAGTTAAAATAGATTTTTTAGCAGTTATATACCTTTTTCTTATACGGAGTATAGCCTATATTATGAAAAAAATTTTAGCATTACTATTGCTCTTAATTTTAGGTTTTGGTATTTACTTATATATTACAGATTTTAAGTTAATAAAAGATAAGGCTGGCGATTTAATTCCAGATTTACTTAAAAAATATATTTACCCACCAGAACAAGCATTGCCTCTTACTATATTTGATTATGAAGCTGTGCCAAGTAATCACCCTCTATTTGAGACTATCAAAAAAGGTGTAAAAAGCGAACTACAAACAATGCTAAATTCTTCTACAGATGTTAACATTTTTGATGTTACAGGAAAAACTCCTTTAATGATAGCAGCTTCAAGGGATAACACAGAGATTATACAACTTCTTATTGATGCTGGAGCAAATATTGATGCAAAAGATAGATGGGATTATACTTCCTTAATGTATGCTTCTAAATATGGCAATACAGAAGTTGCAGATTTGTTAATTAATAAAGGTGCAGATGTTTCTATATCTGCAAAAGATGGCGAAAGTGCCGTTAGCCTTGCTTCAGAAATTGGCAATGAAGATATAGTCAAACTTCTTACGATGAAAGGAGCAGATATTTCTATCCAAAACCATAAAGGTAATACACCTTTAATGATAGCAGCAAAAAATGGCAATACAGAAGTAGTAAAATTATTAATAAACAATGGTGCCAATTTAGATTTAATAAATAACGACGGTATGACTGCATTAATGATTGCAGCAGAATATGGCAATTACGGTTCAGCAAAAGCACTACTTGAAGCTAAAGCTGATGCAGAAAAAAAAGACCCATTAGGCAACGATGCTTTAAAACATGCAGAAAAATTTGGACACGATAATATTGTTACCCTATTAAGACAATATATAGAAGTTAAGTAAGGAATTTTATGAAAGAAGCCATTATTAAAGCAAAAGAAGTTATCTCTCCGTATATAAAAGATATAGGCTTATTCTATTCTGATTATTTTTCCGAGATTCTAAAAGCTGATATTTATTTTAAAGCAGAAAATTTACAAAAAACTGGTGCATTTAAAATACGTGGAGCTTTAAATTGTATATTACAAAACAAAGATAAATGCGTTAATGGTGTAATTACTGCTTCTGCAGGAAACCACGCTCAAGGAGTTGCATACGGAGCAAATCTTTTAGGTATCAAATCTGTTATCGTTATGCCAATCCATACTCCGTTAGTAAAAATCAATAACACAAAAAAATACGGTGCAGAAGTGATACTTCAAGGCAATAGCTACGATGAGGCTCAAGTTATTGCTTCTCAAATTTCTAAAGATAAATCATTATTTTTCATACACCCTTTTGATGATGATGACGTTATTGCTGGTCAAGGAACGATTGGCCTTGAGATATTAAACTCTCTTAAAGATATAGACAATATTATACTACCTATCGGTGGTGGTGGCTTAGCAGCTGGTGTATCAAGCTACGTTAAAGCAGTAAACCCAAACATAAAAGTTATAGGCGTTCAATCAGAAGCCGTTTCAAGTATGGCAGCATCTATTAGAAACAAACGTATTGTTCGTGCTACAGGTGAATCTTTTATTGCAGAAGGAATTTCTGTAAAAAATATCTCAAAAAAAACTTTCGATATTTGCTTAGAGAATGTTAATCAAATTGTTACTGTTTCTGAAAATCAAATTGCAGCAGCAATTCTTGACTATCTTGAAAAATCAAAAATAGTTGTTGAAGGAGCTGGTGCAGCACCTCTTGCAGCATTACTTTCACGAAAAATTGACTATAAAGGCAAAAAAAATGTTATTATAATATCTGGTGGCAATATTGATACAAATATGATTTCAAGAATAATTAGCAAAGGTATGGCAACTTCTGGTAGATTTTTAGAAGTTATGGTTACTTTACGAGATATACCTGGCTCTTTATCAAAAATCACTCAATTAGTAGCCTCTTTAGAAGGTAATATATTAAACATTCGCCACGATAGATTTGGTGCAGGGTTGCCAATAGGGTTTACAAGGGTAGCTTTAGAAATAGAAACGAAAAGTATAGACCATATTGAAGAATTAGTTATAGCATTGAAAAGTGCTGGATATGATGTTACATTAAGTTAAAACTTAGAGGAAATTATAGATTATGAAAGCAGAATATTTAAATTGTGTCGTTAATGCAGTAGTATCAGTTATTTCTCAAGCATTGGGAGAACAAGCAGTTAAAGAAGGCGTTTACGTAAAAAAAGATGATAATAATGGCAACCATTTATCAGCTGTAATAGAAGTTGGTGGAGAACATAAAGGAGCATTTATTATTGCCTTATCAGAAGATGATGCAAAAAAAATGGCCTCTGTGCTATTAATGGAAGATAAATATTTTCTTGATTCTCACGTTATGGACGCAATAGGTGAGGTTATCAATATGATTTCTGGTAGTGCAAAAGCAGCATTAGTAGAACAAGGACTTACATTTAGACTAACTCCACCAGTATTTGTTTTAGGCAAGGGAACAAAACTCTTTAAAACAGTATCCTATGTGCCGTATGTTGGAGTATCGTTTACATCAAATGTTGGTGATTTTAACGTAGAAGTATCATTAAAATAGTTTACAAAATCTTATACCAAAATGTAACAATTTCAGGATAGAAATTGAACCGAAAAACTGGCGTTTTTCTCGCTAGTAACATTTAATCTGTCATTACGAGGAGCAAAGCGACGAAGTAATCCAGTAAAAAATTTTTTGATATTAAATAACTCTTTTCTGTGTAATGGTTATTTAAAATGTTATTCTCCCTAAAGAACACAATTTTTTCTCCAGAAGTAGAAGCATTCCATATATTCATTAAATTAGCTCACAAAAACGGGTGGCGTTTTATTAATCGCCACGTTTTCTGTCAACTAACTCACTTCGTTCGGGGACAAGCCCAGTGTTCGCTAAAAACATTTAATGAATATATGTCATTACTTCTGAGTTCAAAAATTGTATTCTTTATGTATCTTGTTACCGTTTCAATATTATTGGGAAACTTTAAACATATTTATTGTTTCAAGTTTTAAGATTATGGATAATATAAACATTTTATGACGAAATTTTTTGTATTGTGGATTGCCACGAAAAACTGACGTTTTTCTCGCAATGACGTAAAAGCAGTCATTACTGTAGATGTTAAATAATTAGTTACATATTATAGTAAAAAAACATGGAGGGTAACTAAGATGACAACAAGTAATAAAGATTTAATTAGTCGCACATTAGCGAATCGTATGATGTTATACATAGAGGAATATAGGGCAATAAAGAATAAGACAAGTAATAAGTTTAAGACTGTTAA
>JAZSQT010000164.1:0-3508 GCA_045538075.1 Mucispirillaceae bacterium | reverse complement strand
GTTTATACTGAATGTATAAGTTTTTCCGTTGCCTATATCAATTGTTACTATTCCGTTTCCACTCGCCCATAGTGTTACTGATTTTACTATTATTCGTTCGTGGTGAATTGCCCTTGCATATTGATAACTATACTCATCAGTTGAGACCAACTCGTATAACTTATTGTCTTTCAGCCCATATAATACGCCGTTATAATCTATCAGTTTATCTGGGATAAAATGCGATATTTTCGCCCAACAATTAAAAGCCTTTTGATATTCATAAACCCCATCAAGAACAAACAAAATACTGTTTTCGTTTTTTGTCATACAAATATTTGTGCAATTTTTTATGTCAATATTTGATGGCAAATCCTCTACTAAGTAATCACCATACACTTGAGAGGGTGATAATTTCTTAATCCCACTGGTTGTTCCATAGATTAATTCAGTTCCTATAGAAACTATATTGCTTGTGGGTGGGATACTTTCTGCTATCTTATTTACAGACCAATTGGGGTAATCTCCTTTTAAGCGATACCAATAATTATTATCTTTATATATCATAATATCGGAAATTGATTTTAAATGTCTTATCTCTCCAGCTTCTTTGTATCCTATTTCTATTTCTTTTGGACTGTCGTCTGTAGTAGAGTTTGTATCCCACTTAGTAATATCCCCAATAGAAGAGTAAAGAAGAGTGTCTTTATAACCTAATCCTAATCTGCCATTTTTAACGATAAGCTCTCCAGCAAAATCTTGTGTTGACAATGTGCCAATAGAACCATCATTATACATTAGGTATATCCTATCGTCATAATCATAAGCACCTTTTATAATTGAAGGCGTTTCATAAGGGGAAGAAAAATTAACAGAGATATAGGTTTTATCAACATATATTAAATCAAATCCACTTTCATTTTTGCCAGCGACATAATTTCTATATATAGTAATATATGTGCCATTAACGTAAAACATTTTAAGAACAGAATTGTAATCTACTTCTTTATCAGATACGAGGCTATTTGTATTTGTGAAATTATCTTTATATGGTTTGCTTATAGTTTTCACTTTCTTTTTTGATGACATGTCATAAATATATATATTACTTCTATTGCTCGTAAATACTTCTTCAGCCGACGTTCCATTATGCTTTATCCCAACAAACACTTCATCACTGCCTATATATAATCCAGTTGAAGATGGGAGCCTTATTTCATACCCTAAAAGAACCTTTATTTGATTATCTAAATCTTTATAATAGGTAGTTCTTTTTGTTTGCATGCAACGACCATTACACATAAATTTATCCGACTCATAATCGGTATATTTCTCGCCGTTTCTAAATGTTTGTATAGAATATACATTTTGCCCATTGTTCCAAATTTGTATAGCATGATACACATCAGGATGAAAATAAACGGCAGTTGCATTTGGAACACGATGAATATTAAATGAACCATTGTCATTATAGTTATATTTATTTCCATCAGTATTATTAGAACCAATAATACCAACGGAGCTATCCCCAATAAAAACGTAATCCTCTTTGAGAAAAGTTTTATTTGTTGCTCTGATTTTATTGATAAAAGGCTCTTTGTATATACTGTCTCCGTTACTATGTAACACTCCGTTTGAGAGGGTAATAATAGCATTATCATATTCGCAAGCTACTATACTTGTAGGGATATTGGACAACGAGAATAATTTACCGTTTAAATCATGAACTTCGCCGTTACTGTAATAAATCACTAATTTTTTTTGAAGATATTCTATAGTTACAATAGACGATTTCCCAGTATCTTTTTCTTTTAAAATTGGCTTAATTTTATTATCTATAATTCTGCCATATAGCTTTGTTGCCGTATTGCTGTCTAACATATCAGCTGGCAATATATTATTCATACCTTTCAAGACTGGCAACAATTCAAGAGTTCTTATATTATGCTTAGATGATAGTCTCATTATCATACCTCGTGATAGTCAACATACCGTCTCTTGCTCTTGCAATAAGTAATAGGGCTGTATTAATTTTATCCAATTGCTGTTGTTCTACTTGTGAGTTATACTCTAATCTATTTAGAGCTTTAACTATTATGTAATCCTTAAGAACTCTGATTAATGGAGTGTATATATCTATATCATCATCAATACTTGTAACTCTTTCAAATGTTTTAAAATAATAAAGTGTTGATGGAATTGTATTTAAAATTAATTGATTGCCAATTATACTATATTCATAATCAGCAGTTTTTAGTTCTCTTTCTTTGTAAGTAAGTTGATTATTATTATTAACAACTTTATATACCATAAGAAAATCATCTGGTAAAAGGGCTGGAGTAGAAACATAATCTAACGTGGATAGTGTAATACTTGAACGCCTTTCGGCGAGCAATGTTTCCATGTATTCAAGACCACTATTCAAGTAAATCATTAGCTCGTCATCAGTATATTCAAGTTTATCTCTGTCGTTAAGATATATCCTAATTTCGTCAAATAATGTTTCTACTGTCATTAACCCCACCTCTTATAATTCAATATTTTGGTTATTTTTAGTTTTCTTAATCTCGTTTGCAGTAGATACTTCCCATACCATTGGGTGATGTTTTAAAGTGGCAATTTCTTCTTTATTGTCAGTAGTATATACGCCATTATTAAATTTAATTTTACAATTAACTCCAATGACTTGAAGTTCTTTGTTTGCCGATTTGAATAACGCCATAAATCACCTCGTTAGAAATCAAGAGTTAATACTGCGTGTTTCTCTTGATTAGGAACTTCAAGCCCACATTTAGTAATGTAGTTATCTATAACGCCGTCATAACCGTCAGTTTGTAAATTCATCATCAATGTAGTCTCTTGCATAGTCCTTAAATACAAGTCATCTAAATCAACAAAAATTGCCATATTCGGATATACTTGAGACAAGACTGGGTTATATACCATATTCAATTTGCCGTATTGTGTAATAATCTCTTGAATAGTTATACCGTATTTAGTAACTATGTTCCCAGCACTACCACCAAAAGTAACAATAGCGTTAGAATTTAATTTATCTATAAACCCACTTCCAGCCATCATAACTTTATCGCCAGTAGCTCCGTCATTACTCATAGCTCCCATAACTTCGCCAATAGTTCCAGCCTTAAATAATAATGAGTCTGTAATGCTTATTACGTGTGATTTAATGTAATGTAATATCCCACCAGTAGTGCGTAACATCTCACCATTAGCAATTGTTGTTTCTTGTGGTGTTCCAAATAGAAAAGCGTGTTCTATATTTCTTTTATGAAGTTGTAAAATTTCAGTTCTTTTGGTTGCCCTATAATCGTTAGGATTATCATGCTTGTCCGTCAACAAATCATCATTGGTAATTTTAACTGTATCCCTAAAAGTTTGAATGTAGTTATAAACTTTCTCTTTTGATATTGTTGTTCCATTAGGAGCGATACTTCCCTCTTCAAAAGCTCTTGACAAATTGATAAGTTTCGTTTTGCCGTCTCCGTCATCTTGTAATGCTTGTGCTACA
>JAZSQT010000149.1:0-4098 GCA_045538075.1 Mucispirillaceae bacterium | reverse complement strand
TATCTTTTTTTGCTTCAAAAAATATACTTGATTTATCAGCTTCTTCTGCTTTCTACTTCTTTCTTTCTATTATACCTATGACGTTACTAATTGTATATATTTTAGATATAAGTATAGCAGGTTATGGTAAATTGTCAGACTATTTTTTTATGTTGTTATCTCAAATAAATCCAGAATTAAATAAGAAATTTTTTGATGAAATTGGCTTATTTAACAATGAGAGAAAAAGTTTTTATGGAATTATTGGCATAGTAGGTTTAATTTGGAGTTCAAGATCAGTTTTTAATGGAATTAGAACAACATTAGATTTAATTTTTTTAGGAAAGTTAAAACGAGGTTTTTTAAAAGATAATTTAATTTCTCTAATATTTTTACCATTAGTAGTTATAATATGTATTTTAATATTCGTAATTGGTGTAATTGTAAAAAATTTATCCTTATTATTAACGAAATATCATATTGATTTTATTGAAAGTTCTTTCGTTATTTCTGTATATTCTAATTCAACAATATTAATACTAATTTTTATATCGTCCTTTTGTTTATATAGATTTCTTCCATGTAATAGACCAAGAAATATTCCTGCAATTATAGGTGCATTACTATTTACGTTTTTTTCTTTAATTTTACAAAAAGGATTGTATGGAATAATATCTCTTGCAAGTTATTACTTATTGTATGGTGTTATCTCAACTTTAATTGTAGGTCTTTTTTGGGTATATATTTTATTTGCTATGTTTTATTTCTTTGCACAATTAGTATATGTGTTAGATAATTATAACGAATTAGAATTTATAAATTACTGTTTATGTATAAGTGGAGAATGTAATTATTTAGAAAAAAAATTGTTTAAAGAACCTTTTAATCTAATATCTATATTCGGAAAAAATTTTAAGTCAGGTGATACTATATATGATTATAATGATAAGGCAGATTATATTTATATATTAATTATAGGTAAAGTTAAAATTATTAATAAAAATATTAATGGAGAAGAAAATTTTATCGTCATAAATAATAATAGTCTATTTGCAGAAAATGCAATTTTATCTACGTCTAATTATAATTCAACTGCTATAGCATTGGAAGATTCTTTAATAGTTGTGATAAATAGAGATTTTTTTAATAGAGTATTAATTTTAGAGCCTAAAATTCAACAAATAATTTTAAATTCATACTTATATCGTGAAGAAAATATTTAAAAAGAATTAAGTGTATCTATTATAGCATTCTTTAAATTTGTAGAAGATTTTTTTATATCCCATTCAGGATTGCTACCACAGTAATTTGAAATTGCTCTTATTTGATAGATTTTTGCAGTAGTATTTAATGCAGATAATCTAAATGATGCTCCCTCCATATTTTCAACAAACGCATTAGTCTTTTTTTGATATATATTTGATAATTCGTCATTAGTAGCAATTAAAGAAACAGTATTTGACACCACTATATTATAATTATCTAAAACATCATACGTAAGAAAAGGAGTGTCATATATTGGAAGCGATTTTTCATTTAATAATGTTAAATTTACACCATCAAAAGATGCTTCATCAACGAAATAATCTTTTTCAATAGAAACTATATCACCAATACATAAGCCAGATTGTCTATAAGCTCCACATATTCCAGTAAGAATTACATTTTTAGGATTGTATTTATAAAAAAATAATGATGAAGTAATTGCAGTATTAGTTTTTCCAATACCAGTTATTATTATGGGAGTATTATTAATAAAAGAGTATTTAAAATTTTCAAATATTTTAGTGTCGTTAATATTAAATATCTTTTTTAGTTCTTTTTCTGTAGGTATAAAAATAATACTTTTATATTTTGAGAACATTAGAGTTTATGCCATAAAATTCATTTATAATTTGGTATATAGATAAACCATCATTAAGCATATTTTTTATCGTTTGAGCTGTAGCAGTAATGTTTTCTTCTGCTTTAAATGGGTCTTTAAGATTTGTATTATTAAAAAAATCTACGTTAATTGACGTTATTCCCATGCCACCAGTAGATGTAATAGTAAATTGATTATTTATATTAACGAAAGATTTTAATAAATCTCTATCTATATTATATTCGTAAGAAACTTTATCTACTAATTTTTCTATTTCATCAGAAGAAATATATTTTATATTTATTCCAGAATAGAAGATAATATTTTTAGCTAAATAGTATGAAGCAATACTTCTATCCTTTATGTAATCAAAATTTAATAATTGTTTAGCATTAAAATTAGTGGCAAAAGTTATAACATTAATAAGTAATAAAAAGCCTAAAAAAGAAAACAATATATAAAAATATAATTTATTCATAAATCACCGTATAAAAATAATATTTAACCTACTAAAAAAATATAGTTGCAGTCAATAGGTAAATTGATGTAGTATATTGCCATGAAAATTGTAGATATAATAAAAAGTAACTTACCATCAATATCTTTTGAGTTTTTCCCTCCAAAAAATATTGACCTTGAACATATTCTATTTGATACAATAGAAAGTTTAAAAGAAGAAAATGCAAATTTTGCTTCAGTAACTTTTGGTGCATTTGGTAGCACTTCTCATAAAACCCTTGAATGGACAAAATATATTAAATCTACTTGTCAAATTGCTACAATGATGCATTTAACTTGTGTAGGTTTTACTAAAGAAAATTTAGACGATATTTTTAAAAGCCTTATTGATAATAATATCCATAATATACTTGCCCTGCGAGGCGATATGCCTAATGATTTATCAAAAAATGGTATTGCAACAGATTTCAAGTATGCTTCTGATATGGTAAGTTATATTAAGAAAGCAGGTTACGATTTTTGTATAGGGGTAGCAGGTTATCCAGAAACTCACCCAGAAGCAATATCTCCAGATAGCGATATAGATATGCTTAAAAAGAAAATAGATGCTGGTGGAGATTTTATAATTACTCAATTATTTTTTGATAACGATAAATTTTTTATGTTTAGGGATAAATTAGCAAGAAAAGGGGTAAATATTCCAGTAGTAGCTGGGATTATGCCTATTTTAAGTTCATCACAAATAATCAATTTTACTAAAAAATGTCATACATCAATACCTGATAAATTGTTAAATCAGATTAACAATTGTAATGAAAATGAAGTAATTGATATAGGAATTAATTACGCAGTTAAACAGTGTGAAAATCTAATTAAAAACGGTGTTGATGGCTTACATTTTTATACATTAAATCGTTCATTAGCTACTAAAACTATTCTTGATAAATTGAGAAATAAAGGCGTAATTTAATTATTACGCCTTAAAATATTTTTATAATAAATGTTTTCCATCTTTGTAAATTAATTTATCATCAGCATAAACAGTGCTACCATTTTTCATATCCTTAATTAAATCCCAATGTAGAGCAGATTTATTTTTTCCTCCAACAGATTCGTAACTTGAACCAATAGCAAGATGCATAGAACGACCAATTTTTTCGTCAAACAATATGTTTTTTGTTGGAATTTGTATATTATCATTAAGTCCAAAGGCTATTTCACCAACAAATTTTGCTCCATCGTCAATATCAAGCATTTTATGTAAAAAATCTTGTCCTTTTTCTGCTTTTGCTTCAACTACTTTTCCGTTTTCAAAACGTAAAAATACATTTTTAGCTTCTACACCATTAAAGGTTGTAGGTATATCAAAAAACATTGTTCCATTGGCACTATTTTCTACTGGACTAGTAAAAACTTCGCCGTCTGGCATATTTCTGTAACCACAACAATTTTCCCAAGATCTACCTTCAACATTTAATTTAAGGTCTGTATTTAATCCTTTTATATGTAAAGTTTTTGTTCCCTCAAGTAGCTTTCTAATACTTTCTTGATTTTCTTCAACTTTTTTCCACGCCTCTACTGGATTATCTTCATTTAGCTTACACGCCTCATAAACAAAATTTTTATATTCATCTAAAGACATTTCAGCTTCTTGAGCCATTGAGTAATTAGGATATGGACATAATGACCATCTGAAAATACCTTCTTCTTCTTCTCTCTTATTCATAATCTCTCGTAAAGGTAATGATTTCTTTTTTATTTGTGCAATTTTATTTGCAAGTCGGAGGCCAAGCGGT
>JAZSQT010000181.1:0-26766 GCA_045538075.1 Mucispirillaceae bacterium | reverse complement strand
CTTTAGTAAAAATACTATCGTTTTCTTCTTTTGATTGTAGAAAAATTTTAGTATCGTAATAATAACAATGATCTATAAAAGATGTAAAACGCAATGCATCATCTAATTTGAAAAATTGTTTAAAATCTGTAATAAATATCCTTTTAGCATTTTTAGGTAAAACAAAAAATTTAAAAGGGTGGTTATTTCTTAATACATTCATTAATTCATTAAAAGATGTAGATAATACTTTTTCTTCTGTTTTTTCTTGATTTAATGCACTTTGAAATGTGTTATTAGAATAGTTTGCTTGCCATCTTGCAAGATTAATTCTAAAACTAACGCCTTCAACTACTATTGTATCAAAAGTATCAGATATAATACCTAATTCTCGTGCAAACATTGTTGTATCAAAATTACCACCACCTAATTCTTTCGGTAGTTTATTTGATGTAGTAATAATGAGTGTATCTTTATTTATTTCATCAATAAGTCTTGCAACCATTCTTGTAGTAGCAGGGTCGTATAAATCAAATTCATCAATTAAAAGTAAGTCTAATTCTTTAAATTTTGCAATAGTATTTTCAAGGCCGTAAAAGTTAATAAAATAAGTTAATTCTACAAAACTTAAAAAGGCTTTGTTTCCATTAAAATCATTAAAAGTAGCAGAAATTAAATGAGTTTTACCTACACCATAAGTGCCATCAATATATAAATTTTTATATTTTTTCTTACTTTTATTTTTATTAAATATATTAAAAAAACTCTTTTTTTCTGTATTTTTGCTATCTTCTGTGATATTTTTTAAAAGATTTTTAATATATAATTGTGATGGATAATTAATGTCGTTATTATAATTATCAAAACGACATTGGTTAAATTTTGGGTGAGGTTTTAGTTCTTTAAAACATTCATCTATAGAAATATCAAAATTAATAGTATTTATATTTAACATAATGAAAATTTATAACTAAAATTATAAATTTTGCAAGGAGTTTTTATATATGATTAATAAAATAGTAGAAATTGCCAATGAAGCTGGAAATATAATTTTAGACGGAGTAAATAAAGAAAAAGATGTAAACTATAAAGGTAGTATTGATTTAGTTACAGAATACGATTTAAAAACAGAAATTTTTATTAAGGATAAACTTTCAAAAATTTTTCCAAATCATAAAATCATTGGTGAAGAAACATCTACTAATCCTTTTGATGATTTTAATAACGCAATATTTATAGACCCAATAGATGGGACAACTAATTTTGTGCATGGTTTTCCTTTTGTTTCAATATCTATAGGAGTTTATACAGATAGAATAGGGCATTATGGAGTTGTGTATAATCCAGTTATGAATGAATTATTTTATGCAGAAAATGGTAAAGGAGCTTTTTTAAATAATAAAAAAATTTCAGTATCAAATAAAGATAGATTATCAAAATCTTTATGTGCTACAGGTTTTCCGTATATTAAAGATGAATTATCATACTTAATGGATATTTTAAAGAAAGTTCTTTCCGTATCAAGAGGGATAAGACGAGCAGGCTCAGCAGCATTAGATTTATGTTACGTTGCAAAAGGGGTATTTGATTTATATTATGAAAGAAACTTAAAACCTTGGGATATTTCTGCCGGTATGATTATTTTAAAAGAGGCTGGGGGATTAGTTACAGATTTTGAAGGAAAAGAACAAAACTTAAAAACTGGCTCTCTAATTGCTTCTAATAGTTTAGTCCATAACGAATTTTTAGAATTAATAAAATAAAAAGGCTGTCAATTTTGACAGCCTTAAAATTACTAATAAACTCTATCAATAAGTTCTTTAATTGCTTCTGCTTTAGGGTTAGCTGGTTGTGGTTTTCTACCAAAACAAACACCTAAATTTTCGTAAAAGCTAACCATTTCAGGGTGAACATGGCGTTGTTGAATTGCATCTTTTGTAACCATATAGCGAATTTGACCATCGCCAGTAAGATGAGAAAAGGTAACACCAGTAATTCCATTAACTAACAATAAAACGGCACTTGAACCAGCTTCTTTACCAAAGTTTGCGTCCATTGCAGAACTTTCTCCACTACGAACCATATGACCTGGTATAACTTCACGAACTTCTGGTATTTCAAAAATTCCTTCAACAAACATTCCAGATTTTTTCATAAATTCTTTAATTTCTGGATCTTCTTTCATTTTTGCTTCAAGATTAGATTTTATACCCTTTGCAGCACCAGTAAGTTTTGCATGACCAAAAGCATCAGTTTGGCTTTTATCACAGAATACTTCACCATTTTCATCTTTTACACCTTCTGCAACAACAATTGTATAAGTGCCTGCAAAAACATCGCTTTTTAATATTCTTCTAAAATAAGTTTCTTTTAAATGTTTATACACTTCATTAAAATCAACAGGCACTTCTGGTATTAATATACAATCTGCATCTGCTGCTATACCACCTCTAAAAGCAGTATGACCTGCATATCTTCCAAACACTTCAGTAATCATAATTCTATTATGAGTGCGACCTGTAGTTTTTAAATCTTCAACTAATCTTGTAATTCTATTGATAGTAGAATCACCACCAACAGAATACGTTTGAAGGTCTAAATCCATAGTTTTTGGAGCATGAACTACTGGAATACCATTTTCGTGTAAATCAACAACAACACTACCAGTATCATCACCACCAGCAACAACAAGTCCATCTATATTAAATTTTTTAAGACCTTCAAGTATGCGTGCATATTTATTTGGGTCTTTAATTTTTGAAATTTTAACTCTTGAATGACCTGCTTCACTACCTGCTCTTGTAGAATTAATTTCTTCAAGTCTATCAATATCAAGACGAGTAATACTTTCCATATCAACAAGGTTATATAGCCCTGCGTATCCATTAGGAATAATAAATGCTCCAATACCTTTAGCATTTGCCATTGAAGCAGCACCACGAACTACAGCATTAAGACCTCCACAGTCTCCTCCAGCTGTAATAATACCGATATTACGAATTTGTCCCATAGTTTATGCACCACCTAAATTTTTTATACTGCGTTAATTAATCTTAATCTAAAAGATTTTTATTGTCTATACTAAAAAGATAAATAAGAGATTAAATATGAATTATAAAAATATTATGGTGAAATTTGGTATTCTTTATAAACTATGAAAAACATTTAATTTATGAGATAACTATATGTCTTTTATAAATAATTATAAATCTAATTTATATGTATTCATTACGTTATTTTTCTGAATATTTAACTGTTTTATAATTTTCGTTGTTTTTTGATTATCAAATTTCCTTATAAAATTCTACATAATTTTTCTTTTATGTTTTATAATAAATTGATAATTTTAAATTTTATATATAATATAGGATTGAGAAAATTTTGGTGGTTTATAATGGTTTATTTATATATTGGGTTAATGGTATTTGTTTTAATTTTAGTCATTAGTATTGCAATATACATATGGAAAAAACGAGAAAATATTGCTTTTGAAATAATAGAAAGAAAAGCAAAAAAAAATATACCAGAATCTCAAAAATTATTAGGATTTATGTATTATAGTGGTAATGGAGTAGAAAAAGATATAAATAAAGCTATTGAATGGTTTACAAAAGCTGCAGAAAATAATGACGTTCAATCTCAATATCTTTTATCATCAATTTTTTTGAATAATGATAGTAATAAAGAGGATATAGATAAAGGTCTAAATTGGCTACTAAAGGCAGCAGAAAATAATCTGCCGATAGCACAATTAAATATAGCTACAATCTATGCTGAAGGAAAATTTTTAGAAAAAGATATTAAAAATGCTATTAAATGGTTTACTAAATCTGCAGAAAATGGAAATATCACAGCTCAAAAAACTATTGCAGGTATATATCATTTTTCTATAGGATTAGATAAAAAAATTGCTTATGCTTGGTATATGGTTGCATCATCTTTATCTGATGAATATTCTAAAGAAATGGCAAATAAATTATATGATGAATTTAGTGATGAAGAAAAAATTGAAGCAGAATCTTTAGCAAAAGAATTTATAAATAAATACGGAAAGAAAGAAAGCTAAAAACTATCCATTTAAATTTATTTAAACGGATAGTTTTTATTTAATAACATAAATTATTCTTTTTCGTTATCATCGCTACTTGTTTGAGAGGGAATACAATTCTCGCATTCTTCAAATGTAACTCTTTCTTTAACTAAATCTTCTAAAGCTCTTGATGTAACTTTTTGACCAGATTTATAGCCAGCAATATAAGTTTCATCATCAGGATTATTTAGTTCTTTAGCACGTAAACCTGCTAAATATACTAGTTTAAATCTACTGCCAACATCACCAGAATTGATAATTCTTTCAATATCTAAAAATGCCATTGTTTACTCCTAAAAGATATAAATTATATATTCATAAAATCTGATATATTATCATAATTATACGTTTTATGTTTTTCTGCTAAATAAACAGATTCAAATTTTTTAAAAGCATTATCACTTTCATCATTTACTATTAAATAATCGTAGTTTTTAAAAAATGTTAATTCATTCCTTGCGTTAAATAATCTTTTTTCTATATCTTTTATAGAATCTGTGCCTCGTTTTTTTAAGCGAATTTCTAATTCTTCAAATGATGGGGCAGTGATAAAAATATATATAGCGTTACTTAACTTTTCTTTTAACTGCATTGCTCCTTGAGGGTCTATATCAAGGATAATATCAATACCTTTACTTAACATATCATTTATCAGTTTTAAAGAAGTTCCATAATAGTTTCCATGAACCTCTGCCCATTCTAAAAACTCGCCTTTATTTATCATATCTATAAATTCTTTTTCAGATATAAAAAAATAGTCTTTTCCATTTTCTTCATTATTTCGTGGATTTCTTGTAGTGTATGATATAGAATATTTTAACTCAGGATATTTATTCATCATCATACTACACAATGTTGTTTTACCAGATCCACTTGGTGCAGATACTACAAATAACTTACCTTTATTAGGCATAACTTCCTCATAAATTAATATGAATTTTATATTAAAATGCAAAATAAAAATTTAGTCAACTAAAATAATTTAAACAAGAGTAATAAGAATAATTATTACTAATTTACATTAAATAAATAATAATATTTTTATGCAAGGGCTTGACGAAATCGTAATAAATAAGTATTATTACAGATTATTTTATAATAAAATTATTAAGAGGAAATTTTATGGCTCAGAAAACTATTAATATTGGTATTATTGGATATGGCGTAGTTGGTTCTGGAACCGTTGAGAATTTAATATATAATGCAGATATAATAAAAAGAAAAACTGGACTTGATATTATTGTCAAGGGTATTGCAGATTTGAATATTGATAAAAAAAATGATGAAATCTTGAAAGACATTCAAATAAAAACTAAAAATGCTAATGATTTAATTAATGATCCAGATATTGATATAATCGTTGAACTTATAGGTGGATATGGTGTAGCTAAAGATTTTATCATTGGTGCAATTAATAATGGAAAACATATTGTTACAGCAAATAAGGCTCTTCTTGCTATTCATGGCAAAGAAATTTTTAGTTTAGCAAAAGAAAAAGGCATTATGATAGGTTTTGAAGCCTCTGTTGGTGGTGGAATACCTATTATTAGAGTAATGAAAGAAGATTTAGTAGGAAATAATATCCAAGAAATTTATGGCATTATAAATGGAACAGCAAATTATATCCTTACAAGAATGACTAAAGAAGGCAAGGCATTTAATGATGTTTTAAAAGATGCTCAAGAAAAAGGTTATGCTGAAGCAGATCCTACATTTGATGTTGAAGGAATTGATACTGCTCATAAAATATGTTTATTATCATCTATAGCTTTTTCTTCAATTATTGATTTTAATAAAATTTATGTAGAAGGAATATCTAATATAAAGCCAGTTGATATTGAAATCGCTAAAGAATTAGGTTGCACTATTAAACTTCTTGCTATTGCAAAAAAAGATGGATTAAAAGTAGAAGTCAGGGTTCATCCTACAATGATACCTACCGATAATATGCTTGCTTCAGTTGATGGTGTATTTAATGCAATTTGCGTTACAGGAGATAGAGTAGGAACAACTATGCATTACGGAAGAGGTGCTGGTAGTGCTGCTACTGGTAGTGCTGTTGTTGGAGATATAGTGAATATTGCATCAAAATTATCAAATAATTATTCTTCATCACTTGTTGCACCTCTTGGTTTTATAGAAAGTAACAATATTGAGTTAATAGGGATAGAAGATATACATTCATGCTACTATATGAGACTAATGGTTGATGATACTCCTGGAGTATTAGCTAAAGTAGGTGGAATTTTAGCAAAAAATGGAATAAGTGTTTCAAAAGCTCTTCAAAGAGAAAATGAAAAAGGTAGCAATTTTGTTCCATTAGTATTTATTACCCATGAAGTAGTTGGAAAAAATATTATATCTGCAATTAACGAAATAGATAACCTTGATATTACTGCAGAAAAAAGTGTAGTTATTAGAGTGGAAGGCAAATAATGAAATATTTAGTTTTGTTGTGCGATGGACTTGCTGATAGACCTATTGCCTCTTTAGGAAATAAAACAATTATTGAAGCTGCAAATATACCAAATATAGATAAATTAGCAAAAGATGGCGAATGTGGATTAGTTAATACTGTTCCAAATGGAATGCCAGCTGGTAGTGATGTATGCAATTTAAGTATTTTTGGTTATGACCCTGCAAAATATTATACAGGTAGAAGCCCTCTTGAAGCAGCAAGTATAGGCGTAAAATTAAATGAAAATGATACTACATTAAGGTGCAATTTTGTAACGTTAGGTAGTAATAATTCTATAATGGAAGATTTTACTGCCAATCATATTGACGGAATTTATAGCGAAAATATAATTAATGCTTTAAATGAAGTTTTTCAAGATGAGCCAAATATAGAGTTTTATAAAGGTGTAGGTTACCGTCATTTAGTAGTTTTAAGAGATATTAATATTAATCCTGAAACAACACCTCCCCATAATATTACAGGTCAAGAAATTTCATCGTATTTACCAAAAGGTGATGGTGGTGATTTATTACAGAAAATTATGAATAAATCACAAGCTGTTTTTAATGGCAAAGTAGATACAGCAAAAGCTAATGCAATTTGGCTTTGGGGCAGTGGTAGAAAACCTGAATTACCTTCTTATAAAGAGTTATATGGTTTATCGGGAGCAGTTATATCTGCTGTTGATTTAATTAAAGGAATAGGTGTTTGTGCTAATTTAGAAGTAATAAATGTGCCAGGTGCTACAGGGTTTCTTGATACTAATTTTGAAGGTAAAGCAGAATATGCGATAAAAGCTCTAGATAAGCATGATTACGTTTTTGTTCATGTAGAAGCTACAGATGAATGTGGTCATATGGGAAGTATTGAGAAAAAAATCAAAGCTATTGAAGAAATTGATTCAAGAATGTTACCTATCATAATGAATGGGATAAAAAAATTTGGTGATTATAGAATTCTTGTTGTTCCAGATCATCCAACTCCAATAGAATTAAAAACCCATTCTAAAGAGCCAGTTCCAGCAATTATATATGGTTCTGGTATAAGAGCTGATGGTAATACTTTTTATAGCGAAAATATAAAACCTACTTTTAATATAAAAGATGGGTATAAATTATCAGAGTATTTTTTTAATTATAAATAGTTAAGGAGAGATGAATTGAGTCTTGTTGTAATGAAATTTGGTGGTACAAGTGTAGGTAGTATTGAAAGGATACTAAATGTCGCTCGTATCGTAGGAAAAAAGAAAGATGAAGGAAATGATGTTATCGTAACTGTTTCTGCTATGGCAGGGGAAACAGACAGATTAATTGGTCTTTTAAAAGAAATATCTGATGATTATTCTCCAAGAGAATACGATCAGCTTGTTTCTACAGGTGAAACAGCAAGTGTTCCATTACTTGCACAAGCTCTCATTTCGTTAGGATACGATGCAATATCCTTTACTGGTTTGCAAATAGGTATGGAAACTGATAATGTTTATACTAAAGCACGTATTACTAATATTTCTGGAGCAAGATTAAAAGAGGCTATATCTAAAGGAAAAATATGTGTAGTAGCAGGTTTTCAAGGTTTTAACCCAGAAACAGGCGATACAACAACTTTAGGAAGAGGTGGTTCTGATACTACTGCAGTGGCAATAGCAGCTGCTATGAATGCAGATGTATGTGAAATATATACTGATGTTGATGGTGTATATACAGCAGACCCACGAATTGTTAAAGATGCAAAAAAATTAGATACAATATCTCATGAAGAAATGCTTGAACTTGCATCAATGGGAGCAAAAGTTTTACAATCAAGAAGTGTTGAATTAGGAATGAATTTTAATGTTGATATTATGGTTCTTTCATCATTGGAAGATAAACCTGGAACACTTGTTACATCTAAGGAGGAAGAAGAAATGGAAAAAATCGTCGTATCTGGCGTTACAAGTGATAAAAATCAAGCAAAAGTTACTATTTTAGGAGTAACAGATAATCCGGGAGTTGCAGCTGGAATTTTTATTGGTCTTGCAGATGAAAATATAAATGTTGATATGATTATTCAAAATGTAGCTCAAGAAGGACATACAGATATATCTTTTACTGTTCCAAAAACAGACCTTAATAAAACCCTTGCAGCTTGTCGCAAAGTAGCAGAAAAAGCTGGAGCAAAAGATGTAGTGTCTGATGAAAATATTTCTAAAGTTTCTATCGTAGGCATTGGTATGAAAAGCCATTCAGGTGTAGCATCTACTATGTTTAAAGTATTATCAGATAATAATATTAATATTAAAATGATTTCTACAAGTGAAATAAAAGTAAGCTGTGTAATTGAAGAAAAATTTACTGAATTAGCTGTTAGAGTTCTTCATGATGCATTCATAACAGAGAAAAAGTAGTATGCCTGAAAGCAATAAAATAATTCTTTATGATACAACTTTGAGAGATGGGACTCAATCAGAGGACGTAAATTTTACAGTTGTTGATAAGATAAGAATAGCTCACCAATTGGCAGAGTTTGGAATAGATTATATTGAGGGAGGTTGGCCTGGTTCTAATCCTCGTGATATGGACTTTTTTCAATCCCTAAAAAAATCATCTGTTCCTATTGATAAAATAACTGCTTTTGGTTCAACTAGGAGGGCTAAAAAAACTTGTGATAATGATGAAATAATTTTGGCACTTCTTGAAGCTAATGTTCCAAATATTACTATTTTTGGTAAAACTTGGGATTTACATGTTGAAGAAGCATTAAAAATTACATTAGAAGAAAATTTAGAGTTAATTTTTGATACAATTTCTTATCTAAAAAAGCATGTTGATAAAGTTTTTTACGATGCAGAACATTTCTTTGATGGTTTTAAAGCAAATCAAGAATATGCACTAAAAACTATAATGACAGCTAAAGAAGCTGGAGCAGATACTGTTGTTCTTTGTGAAACTAATGGTGGTGCAATGCCTGAAGAAATTTATAATATTTCTAAAGTAGTTAAAAATACTTTTAATGATTTTCCTTTCGGTATTCACACCCACAACGATAGTGAAATGGCTGTTGCAAACGCTATTACTGCAATTAGATGTGGTGCAACACACGTTCAAGGAACAATAAATGGCTTTGGTGAAAGATGTGGTAATGCTAATTTATGCTCTATTATACCAAATTTACAATTAAAATTTGGGTATAACTGTGTATCTAATGATAATTTAAAAAAATTAAAAGATTTATCGAGATTCGTTAATGAACTTGGTAACATAAAACCTAACACTCATCAACCTTACGTAGGAAATTCTGCTTTTGCTCATAAAGGTGGAGTTCATGTTTCTGCTATATTAAAAAATTCTAAAACGTATGAACATATTGATCCTACTCTTGTTGGAAATAGTCAGCGTGTATTATTGTCTGATATGTCTGGTAAAAGCAACCTTATATACAAAGCTAAAGAGTTTGGTTTAGATATTGAAAGTGATAATAATACTATCCAAAAGTTACTTAACGATTTAAAAGTATTAGAGAATAGGGGGTTTCAATTTGAAGGTGCAGAAGCATCTTTTGAACTTTTAATTAGAAAAGCGATGGGAACACTACCTCACTTCTTTGATTTAATTAGTTATCGTGTTATTGGAGAACAAAATAATTCTTCAGATATTCCTTCTACAGAAGCAACAGTTATGCTTTCTGTGAATGGAATTACTGAACATACTGCAGCAACAGGAAATGGACCAGTTAATGCTCTTGATACAGCTGTTCGTAAGGCATTAGCTCATTTTTATCCAATTATTAAAGAAATGTTTTTAGTTGATTATAAGGTTCGTATCCTTTCATCTCATAATGGCACAGAAGCTACAACAAGAGTTTTAATGGAAAGTAGTGATGGATCAACTACTTGGGGAACTGTTGGTGTGGCAGAAAATATTATAGATGCTAGCTATCACGCTTTAGTAGATTCTATACTATACAAATTAATGAAAGATAAAGAACAACCATTATAAAAGTAAAAGGGTAGTTTCAAAAAAAACTACCCTTTGTTTTTGCTATGACAAAAACAATTTATAAAATGATCATCTACCATTCCTATTGCTTGCATAAAAGAATATATTATTGTTGAGCCAACAAATTTAAAACCTATTTTTTTTAAATCATTACTGATTTTATCTGATATATTACTTGTAACTGGAAGAGTATCTATATTAGTAACATTATTTATTATAGGTTTATTGTCAACGTATGACCATATAAATTTAGCAAAACTACCGTATTTTTTTCTTACCTCTATAAAATATTTTGCATTATTAACGGTGGCATTAATTTTAAGACGATTTCTTATTATACCTTTATTTTGCATTAATTCTAAAATTTTATTATTATCATAAAGGCTTATTTTATCAAAATCAAAATTATCAAATGCTTTTCTAAATTCATCTCTTTTTTTTAATATCGTAATCCAAGAAAGCCCAGCTTGCATACCTTCAAGGATTAACATTTCAAATAATTGATTATCATCATAAACTGGTTTGCCCCATTCATTATCATGATAATCTATATAAATAGGGTCGTTTCCAACCCAAGAACATCTTATTTTATACATAAAGTTTTAGTTTAATAAAATAATATAAATTATTTATATTAAAGAGTAAACTACGTTACCGTTTTTTATTGTATAAATGGCACGACCTTTCAGTTTTTGCCCCCAAAAAGGTGTATTTACAGATTTTGATTTATTAATTTCTTCATTAAAAATATATTCATCATCTTGATTAATTATTGTAATATCTGCTTTCATATCTTTTTTAATATATCCGATATTATCTTTGCCTAATATTTTTGATGGATTATAAGAAGAAACTTTTACGAAATCTTGCCAATTTAATTTACCATTTCTAATTAAATTCATAGATAACGGTATCATCGTTTGTAAGCCAGTAATACCTACTGGAGCATAATCAAATTCAACAAATTTTTCATCTTTTTGGTGAGGAGCATGATCTGTAGCTATACAATCAATAGTGCCATCTTTTAAGCCATTTATAATTGCTTCTACATCTTTATCTTCCCTTAAAGGAGGGCTCATTTTAGCATTTGTATCATAATTCTCACAATATTTATCTGTAATAGAAAAATGATGTGGAGTAGCTTCTGCAGTAACATTTATACCCTCATTTTTGCCCCAACGAATAAGGTCAACTGCTTCTTTTGAACTAACATGACAAATATGAACTCTTGATTTAGTAAGTTTAGCCAATAAAATATCTCTAATAGTAATTGTTGCCTCTGCTTCAGATGGTATTCCTTTTAGACCAATTTTTGCAGAAATTTCTCCTTCGTGCATAACACCGGCACCTTCAAGATTAATATCTATTGCATGACTTGCAATAAAACTATCAAATTGTCTAACGTATTCTAATGCTCTACGCATAACTTCTGCATTCATTATAGTTCTGCCATCATCAGACAATCCACCAGCACCAGCTTTTAGCATGTCACCCATTTCTGTAAGTTCTTCGCCTTTCATACCTTTTGTAACTGCACCGTAAGGATAAACATCTATTAATCCAACTTCTTTTGCCCTTGTAACAATGCTTTTTACTACAGTAGCATTATCTATTACAGGTTTAGTGTTTGCCATACAACAAGCAGTAGTAATTCCACCTGCTACAGCTGCCATAGATGCACTTTCTATATCTTCTTTATACTCAAAACCAGGCTCTCTCATGTGAACATGCATATCAATAATACCTGGAACAGCATAATTACCATTACAATCTATTATTTTATCTGCAATAGCATTATCTGTAATATCAATTATCTTATCATTTTCTATTAAAATTCCACTTTCAATAATATTATCGTAATTAACTATTTTACAGTTTTTTATAAATGTTTTCATAACTTTATCCCTTTATTAAATTAACTTTTTGACATTGCAATAAAAGAAAGAACAGCCATTCTAACAGCAACACCATTTTCAACTTGATTAAGAATTTTTGAATTATCACCATCTACAACAGAGGACGACATTTCAACACCTCTATTTACTGGTCCTGGATGCATTATAATTGGCTGATTTTTTGCTTTTTCCATAACTCTTGGATTTAGTCCAAAAATTGCAGAATATTCCCTTTCTGATGGAATTAATAACTTTGCCATTCTTTCTCTTTGAATACGCAACATAATTATTACATCAGCATCAGAAACTGCTTCTTCCATATTTTTGCAAACTTCAACACCAAAAGTATCTATTGCAAGAGGTATCATCGTAGGAGGTCCAAAAACTTTTACTCTCATACCTAATGTTTTCATTGCCCAAATATTACTTCTTGCAACCCTTGAGTGAGATATATCTCCAATGATAGTTACAGTAAGACCTTCAAGAGAACCTTTTTCTGTTTTAATTGTTAGCAAGTCAAGTAAGCATTGAGTAGGGTGTTCGTTGAGACCATCGCCAGCATTAACAACTCCAGCTTTAATATTATCTGCAATAAATTTTACTGATCCAGAACAACTATGACGAATTACTACAACATCAGTTGCCATTGCTTCAATATTTTTTACTGTATCCATCAAGGTTTCACCTTTTACAGTGCTTGAGGAGGAAGTGTTGATATTTACTACATCTGCACTTAATCTTTTACCAGCAATTTCAAAGGACGTTCTTGTTCTTGTAGATGCTTCAAAGAATAAATTAACGATTGTTTTTCCTTTTAATGTTGGAACTTTCTTAATATCACGCCTACTAATTTCTCTAAAGGCTATAGCCTGATTTAATATGTAATCAATTTCTTCTTTAGTAAGATTTTGAGTAGATATTAAATCTTTATGCTTATAAGTCATTTGTTAACTCCTTTTTGAAATAGTAACACTTTCTTCGTTATCTATTTCTTTAACTTTAACATGGACTACTTCTGATAAACTTGTGGGAATATGCTTGCCTACAAAGTCAGCTTGTATAGGAAGCTCTCTATGACCTCTATCAACCATAACTGCAAGCATAATTTTTGCTGGTCGTCCATAATCAAGAATAGCATCAATAGCTGCTCTAATAGTTCTGCCTGTAAACAACACGTCATCAACAAGGATTAATGTTTTTCCTTTAATATCAAAATCTAAAGAAGAACTATGAACTTCTGGTAAATTTGAAATTTCAGTTAAATCATCTCTATATAAAGTTATATCTATTGAACCAGTAGTAAAATTATGCCTATTATGTTTTCTTAAATATTCTTCAATTTGTTTTGCAATGTAAATTCCTCTACGTCTAATACCAACAATACAAATATTTTCTAAATCTTGACACTTTTCAATAATCTGAAATGTAAGCCTTTCAATAATTGTTCTCATTTCTTGGCTACTTATAAGAATTTTTTCATTCATTTAATTTTTTCTCCAGTGTTAACATAAAAAAAGCCCTTCAAAACAAAATTGAAAGGCATAAATTTTATGAAAAAAGGGTTAATATCATTATTTTTTTATCCATAGCACAATATTAAAATTTGTATAAAAATAAGTCAACAATTATATTGATAAATTACATTAAGTTTCGTAAAATTTATTATGTTTTTATTTAATTTAAAAAAATATTTAAATTTTTTTATGATTACTGTTTTTATATTTTTTACAATCAATTGTAGCAGAGTTGCTATAATTGGAGGAACAATAGGCGAAATAGACAAAACAGAAAAAGCATTAGCAGTAGAAAAATGTATTTATGCTATTGAAAAGGAAAATGGTATTATCAGTGAATTAAGTTTTGTTGATGGATATGTTAAGGCGATTGTTAATGGATATAACGTTTATGCTAATGTTTATGAAGAAGATAATGGTACGTTGAATGTTAGCTTTAGTGTTACAAAATATTTAAGCACAAATAACAAATTAGCTGAAAAATTACTTAATAATTATAGGAATTTTAGAAGATGATAAAGAATGCAGTAGTTTCTGATGCAAGTATAATTCAATCACTTGTCAATACTTATGCAAAAAATGGCGAAATGCTTTCATTAAGTTTAAACGAAGTATATGAAAGACTGTATGAATTTGTTTTATGGATTGAAGATGGAAAAGCTATTGGAGTATGTGCATTACATCCAACTTGGGCAGATATTGCAGAAATTCGTTCTCTTGCTGTAATGCCAGAATTTTCTCGCAAAAAAATAGGAACAAAATTAGTGAACTTCATGTTAGATAGAGCTAAGGAAATGGGTTTTAAGAAAGTTTTTGCTTTAACTTATAGAGAGGATTTTTTTAAAACAATAGGTTTTCAAGTTACAAATATTGAGAACTTACCAAAAAAAATATGGACAGATTGTCTTAAATGTGTCAAATACCCTGATTGCGATGAAACGGCTGTTATAATTAATTTATTTGAAGGAAGTAATTAATGGTTGAAGAAATTATTTCATCAGTTGATGAACTAAAAAAAAAGATAAATAGCTTTAAATTAGCAGTAAAAGAAGATGAAATTACAGAAAAAATTAACTTAATAGAAAAAAAATCTTTAGAAGACAATGATTTTTGGAGTAAAAAAGAATCTAAACAGCTACTAAAAGAGCAAGCAGCACTTAAAAAATTTTTAGAAAGTTGGAAAGATTTAGAAAATAGTATTGAAGATATAGATGTATTATATGAATTATATACTGAAGGCGAAACTAGTATAATAGATGATTTAAAAGAACATTATCTATTATTGGAAGAGAAAGTTAATACTTTTGAATTAAAATTAATTTTAAGCGATAAACACGATATAAATAATGCAATTGTTACGATACATTCTGGAGCAGGTGGAACTGAATCTAATGACTGGGTCTCCATGTTATATAGAATGTATAATCGTTGGTCAGAAAGAAAAGGATATAAAATTGAAGTATTAGATATATTGCAAGGTGATGAAGCTGGAATTAAATCAATCACATTTAATATTATTGGTGAATACTCTTTTGGTTCCTTAAAAGGTGAAATTGGAGTTCATAGATTAGTTAGAATATCTCCTTTTGACTCACAAAATAGACGTCATACTTCTTTTGCTTCTGTATTTGTTCTTCCAGAAATTGATGATGATATAGAAATTGAAATTTCAGAAGCAGACTTAAGAATTGATACTTATCGTGCTGGTGGGGCAGGTGGACAGCATATTAACACTACAGATTCAGCTGTTCGTATAACTCATATACCTACAGGTATAGTAGTTGCCTGTCAAAATGAGAGAAGTCAACACAAGAATAAAGCCTCGGCACTAAAAATTTTAAAAGCAAAACTTTATGAATATGAAATGAATAAACGCAATGAAGAAAAAGAAAAACTTGAAAATAGTAAGACAGATATAGGTTGGGGAAATCAGATAAGGTCTTACGTTCTTCACCCATATAAAATGGTAAAAGATTTAAGAACGAGATACGAAACTGGAAATGTTGATGCTATTATGGACGGAGAATTAGATAATTTCATACGTAGTTACCTCCTTTATTCTGCTGGTATTACTGGAGAAATTGAAAAGTAATGGAAATAATTAACAATAGACCTACATACGCCCTGATTAATAGAGAAAATTTTGGAAAAAATATAGATGTGGCAAGAAAATTGTCTAAATCGGATATTATTGCAGTTGTTAAAGCTGATGCTTACGGTCATGGTGCAATAGAATTAAGTAAGTATGCTTATTATAATAAAAATATTCGTAACTTTGCAGTAGCAACAATGACAGAAGGATTATTGTTAAGGCAATCAATACCAAGTGATGCAAACATCATTATTTTAGGATATATTACAGAAACTTTTATTAAAGAGGCAATAGAAGCTAATTTAACACTACCTGTATTTGATGAAACGTATGCTAAATGTGTATCAAATGTTGCAAAATCAATAAATAAAAAAGCTAAAGTTGCTATTGAAATTGATACAGGAATGTCAAGATTAGGTTTTTCTTACGACTTAAATCTTGTTGATTTTTTAAACAGATATGTATATATAGACATAATAAATATTATTAGCCATTTAGCTACATCTGATAGTGATAATAGTTATGCCCATGAACAGACAGAAAGATTTGATAAATTTCTTGAGATAAATAAAGGGTTTAATATTACAACAAGTTTTTTAAATTCTTCAGGTATAGCAAGCTATGAAAATAGATGGACTTATTCAAGACCAGGTATAATGTTGTATGGTTATGAATCTGTTGGAGTATTAAAAGAAACTTTAAAGCCAGTTATGAGTGTATGGAGTGAAATAGCTCACGTTAAAAGACTTAAAAAGGGCGAAAGTGTTGGATATGGAAGAAGTTATAAAGCTGATAAAGATATAATAATTGGTGTAGTTCCTATTGGCTACGCCGATGGATATTTGAGAGCTTTCTCTAATAAAGGCTATATGTATGTAGATAATACCATGTGTAGTGTTGTAGGGAATGTTTGTATGGATATGACTATGATAGATGTAACTTCTTTAGGAGAAAATTGTAGAGGGAAAAAGGTTCAAGTATTGGGTGATAATATAAGTGCTGATATTTGGGCAGAATGGGGTAATACTATCAATTACGAAATTCTATGTGGTATTTCTTATAGGGTGCCAAGAATTTATTTGTAAAACATGAATATGGAGTTATTTTTTGAATATTTTTAAAAATATATTTCAGTTAATTGGCAGTAAAACTATTTTCTTGTTTAAAGAAGCTGGAGGCATTTCTGTATTATTGATGGATACTATTAAAATGTGTCCAAAAAGACCCTTTAGATTTAGACTAATATTAAAACAGATTGAATTTATCGGAGTGAACTCTGTTCCTATAGTTATTTTGACAGGTATTTTTACTGGAATGGTTTTTGGTTTACAAAGTTTTATTGGATTTAGAAATTTTGGTGCTGAAAGCATGACAGGTATGATAGTTGCTATGGCAATGATTAGAGAATTAGGTCCAGTATTATCAGCTATTATGGTTGCAGCTCGTGCTGGATCAGCAATGACAGCAGAAATTGGGACGATGAAAGTTACAGAACAAATTGATGCCCTTAATTCTATGGCAGTTGACCCAACACACTATTTAGCAGTTCCTCGTTTGATTGCTGGCATGATTTCTCTGCCATTGATGAATGGTATTTGTATTTTTTTTGGTTTATTAGGTGGATCTTTTGTAAATATAGAATTAATGGGAACTAATGCAGAAATGTATTATGATTATTCTGTAAGAGCTGTAAAAGTTATTGATTTAGTTCACAGTATGATTAAATCATTTGTTTTTAGTATAATTATAGTATCAGTAAGTTGTTATAATGGGTTTAATAGTAAAATGGGTGCTGAAGGTGTTGGACAAGCAACTACTAAAGCAGTAGTTCAATCTTGCGTATTAATTTTAATGTTTGATTATATTATAACATCATTTTTGGTGTAATTATGGAACATATGATTTCAATAAGAGATGTGTATAAATCTTTTGGAAAACATACAGTGCATAATGGAATAAATATTAATATAGTTAAAGGTGCAATTACTGTTATTATTGGACCATCTGGAACTGGAAAAAGTATATTATTAAAAGAAATGTTAGGATTAATTATGCCAGATTCTGGTTCAATATATGTTGATGGTGATGATATTACTTTATCTAATAAATCAGAACTTTTAACTATAAGAAAAAAATTTGGTATGCTATTTCAAAATGCAGCTTTATTTGACTCTATGACAGTTTTTGAAAATGTTGCATTTCCTTTAGTTGAACATACTAAATTATCAAAAAATGATATTTACGATATCGTTATTGATAGATTAAGAATGGTTGGTTTATCTGGAAACGACTTTAAATATCCATCTGAATTATCTGGTGGAATGAAAAAGCGTGTTGGACTTGCAAGAGCTCTTGCACTTGAACCAGAAATTATGCTTTATGATGAGCCAACGACTGGATTAGATCCAATAATGACTGATGTAGTTGATAATTTAATTTACGATACACAAAAAAAATTAAATATAACAACTGTAGTTATTTCTCATGATATTAATAGCATATTAAAAATTGCAGATTTTATAGGAATGATATATAAAGGACAAGTCGTCTTTTATGGAACACCAAGTGAAGCTAAAGTTTCAGATAACATATATATAAGACAATTTTTTTCTGGCTCAAAAGACGGGCCAATAAAAGTATATTAAAAGGATTTTAATTATTAATGAATACAGCTCTTGAAATTAAAGTCGGTATTTTTGTTGTAGTAGCGACTATACTTATTGCTATTATGGGAATAGTTTTTGGAAAAATAGATTTTAGAAAAAATAAAGGCTATGAAGTATCTTTTGAGATTGATAATGCGTCTGGTTTAGTTAAAACATCTCCAGTTTTATATAAAGGTATCAAAGTAGGTAATTTAAAAAATATACAGTTTAATAAAGATAAATTATATGCAACTATAATTATTGAGCATCAATATGCAATTCCAGATAATGTAATGTTTAATATTCAATCTAAAGGATTTATTGGAGAAAAGTTTATTGAGCTTGTTCAAAATCAAAATATGGCAATGACTGGCTATTTAAAACAGGGATATATGTATTCAAACCGTCAAGGTAGTGCAGGTATGGATGCAATGATGTCAAAATTTGATGCAGCAGCAGAAGAAATTACTAACTTAATTTCATCATTAAATGACGTATTTTCTAATGAGAACACAAAAATTGCATTAAGTGATACAATTCAAAATTTAAAAAATGTTAGCGATAGTATAGAACAATTAATTGCAAATAATAACGAAAAATTTAATTATATAATAGAGAATACTCAAGGAATTACTGCATCTTTAGATAAAATACTATCTAAAAATGAAAAAGATATAAATACTACAATAGCAAATATAAAAGAATTAACAGTTTCAATTAAAAATATTGCTACTTCAATAGATGAAATCACTAAAAACAATGAAGGTAATATTAACGATAGTATCAAAAATATTAATGAAATTACTGAGAAATTGAAAGAAGCCTTAAATGAAATAAATTCAATAGCAAAAGATATAAATGATGGAAAAGGCACTATTGGAATGCTTATTAATGACGAAGAGACTAAAGAAGCCGTTAAATCTGTAGTTAATAATGTCCAATCTATGGTTAATAAAGTTTATGAATGGAAATTAGATGTTGCTTTTGGAGCAGATTATTTATTTGATTCAAAAACATCAAGTAAAGCAAGAGGTTACGTTAATTTAAAACTACATACGAGTCCTACAACATTTTACCTCTTAGGGATAAGTAATACACCTCGTTTTAGTTCAAGTAGAACTACAACAGACTATCAATTAACTACAAATCCAAATAATTCAGGTATAATTCCTAATGGTGTAATGTCATTTCAATCAATTAAAGAAGAAACAGAATCATCTAAATTAGGTTTTAACTTACAATATGGTCATATATTTTATAAAGCATTGGGAATTAGAGTTGGATTATTTGAAAGCACTTTAGGAGCAGCTATAGATGTATTACCTCTTAGAAATGATAAATTAGCATTTACTTTTGAAGCATACGATTTTAATTCTGATACGAATGGAAAGTTTGAAGTATTTACAAGAGCTTATGCTCGTTGGAACTTTTATCGTAACTTTTTTATTCAAGCTGGTGTAGATGATATTTTTAATTTTAATAATAGAGTTTATACTGTTGGTGGAGGTATTAGATTTTTTGATGATGATTTAAAATTCTTTGCAGGGTCAGCTTCATCGGTGGTTCAATAATGAAAAAATTATCTATAGGTATATCAACTTGTCCTAATGATACTTTTATTTTTTGTGGTGCATTAAACAATTATATTAATCATTCCTTTAATTTAATTGGAATAATGGACGATGTCCAGTTGTTAAATAATTGTGCTATAAAAGAAAAATTAGATATAGTAAAAGTATCTTTCGGAGTTTTTCCATTAATAAAAGATAATTATAAGATTTTAAAATCTGGTGGTGCATTAGGATTTAATTGTGGTCCTTTACTCCTTTCAAAAAAATACAGTAGTATAAATGAATTAAAGGATAAAAAAATTGTTATTCCAGGACAGAATACTACTGCATATATGGTATTTAAACTATTTTTTTCAACATTAACAAAAAATATATTTGAAGAAAGATTTGATAAAATAATGCCAATGATTGCAAATGATGAATACGATGCTGGACTCGTAATTCATGAAGGAAGATTTACTTATAATAATTATAATTTACTTAAAATCGCAGACTTAGGAGAGTTGTGGGAAGATAAATATAAACAACCAATTCCTTTAGGCTTTATTGCTCTTCATAAAAGAAATTTACACTTATCAAGTAAAATTAATAATATGATTAAGGAATCGTTAAATTTTGCATATAATAATCAAAGTATAGTATATGAGTATGCAAAAAAATATGCTCAATACTTAGATGATAATGTTATAAAATCTCACGTAAATTTATATGTTAATGAATATTCTTTTGATTTAACAAAGGCAGAAAAAGGAATAAAAGAGTTATTAGGTTCAACAGATTCAATTTTTTGTTAGGGAAGGGGATATAACAAAATATGAAAGCACTTATTATTGCTAACCCACGTAGTGGAAATTTTAATTTAAAAAAAATAAATAAAATACAAGAAATTTTACAAGAAAAATGTGATTCTGTATCAGTAGTATTGACATCAAGACCTTTAGAAGCAACTGAAATAGCTAAAAATACTGATGCAGATTTAGTTATATCTGCAGGAGGTGATGGTCTTGCTAATGAAGTAGCTAAAGGATTAGTTGGTTCAGATAAGTTTTTTTCGGTATTGCCCTTTGGAACAGCAAATGTATTTGCTAATGAATTTGGCATTGATTTAAACCCTATAAAAGCAGCAGAAAAATTAAATATAAATAATAAGAAAAAAATTAGTATTGGTATTATTGATAACAAAATATTTCTATTGATGGTTGGCTTTGGCTACGATGCAACAGTTGTAAAGAAAATTGAAACAAGCAAAAAAAAGTATAAAAATAAAAAAATTGCTTATGTATTAACTGGTTTAGCAACTTTATTAAAGAATAACTTTAAATATCATTATATTGATTACCAAGGAATAAATAGAAAAAGTTATCACACAATAATATCAATAATATCTTGTTATGCTGGAAAATATAAATTAGGTAATATAGTTCGTGGTAAACTAAATATTTTTACATTACATTCTAATAGCAGATTTAGGCTAATTAAATCAATAATATCTATGTTCTTTGGATTAGGTTTTTCAAAAAGTTTTTATGTAACTGATTACGTTAAAGTTAGTGGAGTAAATTCTTGTCAAATTGATGGTGAATATTTAGAAATAAACAAGCAATCCCTAATTATTAAAGTTAAGCGTGATGCTTTAACTTTAATATCGTAAAAAATTCATTTTTTTTTAATTAATATTTTTTTATATATAAGACCTAAAATCTCTTGATTTATTTTTAAGTTTTTAATAGAGTAAACTATGTTCTATAAATACAATAAGTTAATAGGGGGACATTGTTTATGAAAGAGCTCTCTGGCGATTCAAAAATTGTCTTGGGTTATTTCTATTCCGGTATTGTTTGGGGTGTAATAGGTCTTTTAGCAGGCTTGCTACTCTCTATGCAAATGTGGAATGCTTCGTTCAATTTTGGAGAATATTTTTCTTTTGGACGATTGAGGATTGTGCACACTAACGTGCTTGCCTATGGATTAGGACTTTGTACTATTATGGCGTTATTCTACTTTATAGTTATTAGACTTACTAAACGTCCACTTCTTTTTCCTAAAGTAGCGGCTTTAAATTTAGTGCTTCTTAACTTAGTAGTTTTAGCTGGTATGCTTACACTTTTTGCAGGCTATAACCAGTCTCTTGAATACGCTGAATTTGAATGGCCGATTGATATAGGTGTTGTTGTTGTTTGGGTTTTATTTGCGTTAAATATTGTCGGAACAATTTTTGCAAGAAAAGAAAAACATATGTATGTTTCTCTTTGGTATATTCTTGCAACTATAGTAGCTGTAGCAATACTTTACATTGTTAATAATATTCCATTAATTGTTACATCTTTAAAATCATATCATATTTTTGCTGGTCTAAATAGTGCTAATGTTGAATGGTGGTATGGACATAATGTTGTTGGATTTTTATTTACAACTCCAGTTTTAGCTATGTTCTATTACTTTTTACCAAAATCATCTGGTATGCCAATCTACAGCCATAGATTATCAATAATCTCATTTTGGTCGTTGATATTTATGTATCTTTGGTCTGGAGCTCACCACTTAGTTTATACTCCAATTCCAGATTGGCTTCAAACTCTTGGTATAATCTTTACAATTGTTCTTATTGCTCCATCTTGGGGTTCAGTTGTAAACGGTTATATGACAATAGAACCAGATTGGTCAAAATTAAGAACTCACTACCTTACTAAATTCTTTATTGCAGGTATTACTTTTTATGGATTACAAACATTACAAGGACCAACTCAAGGTTTAAGAGAAGTTAGCTCTTTAATCCACTATACAGACTGGGTTCCAGGACACGTTCACATGGGAACAATGGGTTGGGTAGTTTTAACAATTACTGCTTCAATGTATTACGTTACTGCTAAATTATTTAAAACAGAAGTTTATAGCATTAAATTAGCTAATACTCATTTTTGGCTTGTTCTTATTGGTCAAGTAATGTTCTCAATAACTATGTGGATTACTGGTATCCGTCAAGGGCTTATGTGGAAAACATTAAATGAAGACGGAACTTTACTATATACTTTTATGGAGTCATTAGTAGGTAATTATCCATATTGGCAATTAAGAACAATATCTGGTGCTATCTTTATTGTAGGTATGCTAGTGTTTGTATTTAATTTCATTATGACTATAGTTAAGGGCAAAAGCTCTTTACGTGCTAATGGGTAAGAGGTGAGACCATGAGTAATAAAAATTCATTATACGATAAATCAGTTTTATTTACTATCGTGGTAGCAGTTGTTGTGCTTATTGGTTCAGTTGTTACTGCATTTGTTCCTCTTGCTATGGACGAAATGCATCCTAAACTTGAAAACTTAAAACCATATACTGCATTAGAACTTGCTGGTAGAAATATTTATCAGAAAGAGGGTTGTTTTAACTGCCATTCTATATTAGTTCGCCCATTAAAAGCAGATGTTATTAGATATGGTGAATATACTAAAGCAGGTGAGAACTACTACGAAAGACCATTCCTTTGGGGTTCAAAAAGAACTGGTCCAGACCTTGCTCGTATAGGTGGTAAATATTCTGATGAATGGCATAAAGCACATTTCGTTAACCCTCAAGCATTTTATCCATTATCAAATATGCCTAAATATACTTGGCTTGCTAATAATAAAGTAGATGTTGATGGAACTATTAAAGGAATGAATGTTTTAGGTTTTCCTTATACAGAAGATGACGTTGAAAATCTTAAAAATAGCACTGAATTAGATGCCTTAGTTGCATATATGCAAGTGTTAGGAACTGCCGTTCCACGTAAAAATTTCGTAGCTGTTAATGAAGCAGAATACGAAAATGCAGTAAATCCATTTAAAGATGACACAACTTCAGTTGAAAAAGGAAGAGTTGAATTTGAAGCTACTTGTGCAAATTGTCATGGTGTAAATGGAGAAGGTGTTGAAACTTTAACTACTGCATTAACTGATATAATTACTTCTGATACTACTGACGGAGCAATTTTTATTGCTATTGCAAATGGTATTGATGGAGTAATGCCAGAACATATCAGCACTATGACTAAAGATGATATATGGAATCTTGTATCTTATGTAAGAACTCTTGCTACAAAGCAGGGTTCTAATTAAGGAGGAATTTTATGACTAATCCTAATTTTGATGAACAAGAAGACATTAATGCTCTTCAAAGAGAAGATACAGCACATAAACTTCCTATTGTGTGGGTAATATTTTTCCTATCTCTTATTATTTGGGGAATTTATTACTATGTTGAATATACTCCAAGTATATCAGGTTGGTCTCAAGACAAAGAATTGCAAGAATCTTTGCCTAAAAATTAAGGAGTAATTTATTTTATGAGCGGAGTTATATTAACCATATTTGGTTCATCACTTGTTGTTGCATTAATATTTATTATAATCTATTTCTATTCTAATAAAAGAAAGAACGAAGTAGAAGAAGCAAAGTATGAAATGATGAAGGACGATGATGATAAACTTCCGTAAACAAATTTTTAGGATACTGCAAATTTTTGCAGTATCCTTTTTCTTATTAGCACCAATTATAAAAACATCAAATGGCAATAGTTTAATTGGATTTAATGTAAATAATTTTGATTTATATTTTTTTAATAATGTTATTACTTTTGATAGTTTTTTTGTAACATCACTTGTTATTATAATTATAGTATTTTTATTTATTTTAATTACACAAATTTTTGGTAGATTATGGTGTGGCTGGTTATGTCCTCAATCAGTTTTTACAAAGCTAATTTTTGATATAACTTCAAAAATAAATAAAAATATTAGATTTATATTAAAGATGATATTTGCGTTATTATTTTCAATTATACTATCTACTAACTGGGTATTATACTTTATGCCTATAGGAGAATTATATAATAGTATTACGACTTCTTTTGGAAGTGTAAGTAGTATAATTTGGTTAGTTCTTGTTATAACATTCTTTTTAGATTTTGCTTTTGTTGGTTTTTTATGGTGTAGATACTTATGTCCCTATGCAAAAATGCAAACTCTTATGACAGATAATGGAACTCTTTATGTTGGGTTATTAAAAGGAAAAGAAGATGATTGTATAGATTGCAAAGCATGTGTAAAAAATTGTCCAGTAAAAATAGACCCAAGAAAAACTCCAGATAATGCTTGTGTATATTGTGAAACATGTATTAATACTTGCACAAAAGTATTAGGTAAAAAAAATAAACCATCAGTATTAGGTTATAACTGGGGTATAGAAAATATTTTTACTTTTAAAAGAATAAATTTACTAATAACATTATCAGTAACATTATTGCTTGTATTATTACTTTTTTATAGTATTTATGAAAATAAACCTCTTTCTATTGAATACAATAATTATCTTGAAAATAATACATTAAATATTTCAATGAAAAATGGAACTACAAAAAATATTATTGTAAAATTTAATGGCTATAATAATGTAGAAGTAGAGCCTAAAAGTGTATCTTTAAGAGCAAAAGAGAAAAAGAATTTTATTTTGAAGATTAATAGTAGCAACAATGATGAAATAAAAATAGAAGCCATTACAAATAATGGATATATTAATATAATAAATTTGAAGAAGAAGAATTGATTATGAAACCAATGTTTTTACTTATTGCTGTCGGAGTAATATCTTTAGGTATTACATACTATATCGGAAATAAATATTTTGATGGTGTAGTAGATGAAAGAACTTATGAAGCATCATTAGCTTATGATGAAAATACTAAGAATATTAAAGAAATGGAAAAAGCATTTAGTAACATTAACTTAACTAAAACTGAAAATTTAGTTACTGTTTCTTTTAATTATAATCCAGAAAATACTTTATTTTCTGATGCAAAAATTGAAGGTGTTAAATTAGTTAGACCAGTTGGAGTATCATCAGAATTTATCTTAAACAATGTAGATGATAAATACGTTATAGATAAAGATATTCCAAAAGGTTTTTACCACCTTAAAATTTTGTGTATAAAAGATGATACTTCCATAATTATTACAAAAAATTTATATGTAGATTAAATATATGGGTTCTTTATTTTTTCTTATATTAGTTAGTCTTATTGTTGGTTTATCTGTTTTTCTTTTTTTTATATATGCTGGAAAAGAAAAACAATTTGATGATATTGAAGCTCCAAAATATAGAATGATGGACGATGATGACGACTAATAATGAAATTCATAATAAATCTCATTGTAAACATTGTGAAACTGAAATAGGACAAAATTTTATTTCTGATACAAGTGGTAATTTATTTTGTTGTGAAGGTTGTTTATCTGTATATAATTTGATAAACAATGAAGGTTTTTCATCTTTTTACAATAAAAGAATAAATTGGCAAGCAGGACCTATTGAAAAAACGTATGCATCTGCAGAATATTTTGAAGGTTCAATAAAATTTTTACAAGATAATAATATTGAATTAAATATTGTTATATCTGGTGTAAGATGTGCTGCGTGTATTTGGTTAATAGAAAATTCCTTATCAAAAGAAGAGGGCATAGTATCAGTAAGAATGAACTATGCCAACCATAAATCTAAAATTATTTTTGATAA
>JAZSQT010000044.1:0-10006 GCA_045538075.1 Mucispirillaceae bacterium | reverse complement strand
CATCATTTCAATTCTATTTAAAAAATTTATATTTATTTATTATTTTAAAGTTAAATAAAAGAAAGTTTTATAATTAGGTGATTTTAAAACTAAATTTCTTATCAACTTTTTTTACTGGATTACTTCGTTCCTTTGCTACTTTTTAAATTGCAAAATATTATTTATATTTTTAAGCTAATTATTTTTATAATTTATAAAAAATCATTTGATTTTTATTAAAAAAAAATATAAGTTAATTCACACTAAAATAGTATATAATTGTTGTTTTATTATTTTTTATCTTATGGAGCATTCTTAATGAAAAAACACATTAAAAATAATGTTGATTGGGTTGGTTTTATTGATTGGAATCTTACTACTTTTCATGGAGAGGATTATTCTGTTTTAAATGGCTCTAGCCAAAATGCTTATTTAATCCGTGAAGAAAAAACTGTTTTAATTGATACTGTATGGTTGCCTCATCGTTTTGAATTTGTTGAAAATTTAAAAAAAGAAATAGATTTAAAAAAAATAGATTATATTATTGCAAATCATGGTGAAGTTGACCATTCTGGGGCATTAATTAACCTTATGGAAGAAATACCAAACACACCTATATACTGCACAGCTAATGCAGTAAAGAGTATTGAAGGTCAATATGGAAAACGTGGTTGGAATTTTAAAGTAGTTAAAACTGGTGATAGCCTTGATATAGGTAATGGCAAAAAACTTATTTTTATAGAAATGAGAATGCTCCATTGGCCAGATTCTATGGCTACTTATTTGACAGAGGATAATATTCTTTTTTCAAACGATATGTTTGGACAACATTTTGCAGTTGAAGAACTCTTTAACGATAGAGCAAACCAATGTCAACTTATGCATGAAGCATTAAAATATTATGCAAATATATTAAACCCTTTTTCTATACAAGCTGCAGCAAAGTTAAAAGAATTAAAAGAAATGGGATTAAAATACGATATTATTGCTCCAAGTCATGGTGCAGTATGGCGAGATAATCCTAACCAAATTATTGAATTGTATGAAAAATGGGCTAATGGTCTTAGTGAAAACCAAGTTACTATTTGTTACGACACTATGTGGGAAGGCACTGCAAAAATAGCCCATAAAATAGCAGCAGAAATTAATCATCAAGCAAAAGACGTAAATGTAAAAGTTTTTAATCTTGCAAAACACGATAAAAACGAAATTATGACAGAAATTTTTAAATCAAAAGCTATTGCCGTTGGCTCACCTACTGAATGTAATAATATTCTGCCTAGTGTTGCTGGTTGGCTTACTTTCTTAAAAATGTTAAAATACAAAAACAAGAAAGCTGCTGCTTTTGGTTGCTACGGTTGGAGTGGCGAAAGTGTTAAAATATTAAAAGAAAAATTAGCCGATGCTGGTTTTAATGTTATAGAAGATAATATTAAAGCAAATTGGACACCTCAAGAAGATGATTTAAATAAAATTCCAGAATTAGTCAAAAATTTATTATCATAAAAGGTCTTTTAAAGACCTTTTTTTATTTATTAAATAATTATTAATAAAATGAAAAACGTATTTGATGTTGCAATAATTGGTGGTGGTGCAGCTGCTTTATTTGCACTACGAGGCTTAAAAGATAGAAAAACAGTTATCATTGAAGCTGGTAATAAGTTAGGTGCAAAATTATTAATTACTGGTGGTGGTAAGTGTAATTTTATCAATAAATATATTAACAATGATAATTTTCAATCAAGTAACCCTCACTTTATTAAATCATTTTTACACAAATTTACTACTAACGATTTCCTAAAAATCATTAATCACCATAAAATACCTTACGAAGAACGAGACAACGGAAAATTATTTACCTTAACTGGTGCAAAATATTTACTTGAAGCCTTAATAAAGGACGGCAAAAGTAATAATTTGCATATCCTGTTAAACTCAAAAGTTACAGACGTTTCTAAAGAAAATGATTTATTTAAAATTAAAACTAACAATAAATTAATAGTTGCAAAAAAATTGATAGTTGCAAGTGGTGGTTTATCTTTTCCTAAATTAAATGCTTCAAATATAGCTTATAAAATCGCAGAAAAATTTAATATGAAAGTAATCAAGCTAAAACCAGCTCTTACAAGCATTAAATATCCTGCAAATATAAAAAATACTTTTTCTTCTCTTTCTGGTATATCTATTAATGCTGAAATTGTAATAAATAAACGTGTTTTTAGAGATGAGCTACTTTTTACTCATACTGGATTTAGTGGACCATTATCATTAAATACATCTTTGTTTATAGATAATAAAAATCAAGAAATTAAAATAAATTTTGTTCCAGAATTAAATGTAATTGATTTTATAAAAGATTGTAAAAATAGAAATATTAAAAAATCATTAAACAATATTTTCTCTCCCTATTTACCAAAAGCATTGATAAAAGTTTTATTATCTAATTACGACTATAATTTAAGCAATATAACAAATAGTCAAATTGCAGAAGTAAGCAAAATTTTAAGTGATTATCGTATAATAATTTCAGATGTAGATGGATATAATAAAGCAGAAGTTACTTCTGGTGGAGTATCTGTAGATGAAATATACCAATCATCAATGGAAAGTAAGAAATGTAGTAATTTGTATTTTATTGGAGAATGCCTTGATATGACTGGTATGTTAGGTGGATACAATTTATATTGGGCTTGGGCTTCTGCAAAAGTGCTAATAGATAACTTGCAAAAATAGAAAAAAAATATAAAATGTTTTAAAATTTAATGTTGTATTAGGTGTATAAATTTGAATAAAAGAAGTCAAGATATAGTTCATTTATCCTTTGATATAGGCATACTTTTAAAAGCAATAGAAGCCATTGGAGAAATTTTATTAGGGATAGGTCTAATTTTTATTACTCCTACTGTAATGGAAAATGTTGGAGAATATATAGAAGAGTATATGACAAATGCCCCTTTTGCTGATGTTATGGCAAATTTTGCATATTCTTATTCCCTTGATGCACAACGTTTTATCGTTTTTTATATGTTATCCCATGGGATAGTAAAATTTGTGATTATATTTATGTTGTGGCGTCAAAAACTAATTGCATATCCTCTTTCTGTCGCTATGTTTACATTTTTTATAATATACCAAATCTACCATTATGAGACAATCCACTCTTTTATATTAGTAGCCCTTACTATCCTTGATATTATTATGATAGTTTTAACGATACTTGAGTATAAAAGATTGAAAGCAGAAGGTAAATGGAGTTAAAAAAATATATTATTAGCAAAGAAGCCCCTTTATAGGGGCTTCTTTGCTATTTTTCTACAAATCCATCAAGAGTTACTGTATAATTAGGTTTATCTGAATCATTATTAATGTTTAATGTAACCTTTGCGATATTTTTATGTATATCAGGATTATAAGTATCCATAGGCACAGTAATAACTAATGGGTGGCTACTATTCATTCTAACAAAATATGGCTTTCCCATAAAAAATGTATCTGCCGACTGGTCAGTAATTGCAAAATTTTGAAAAGCAATTTTTATAGGGTTTTTTCCATTAATTCTTCCTTTAATTTTATCATCACTATAATATATTGGCATATCAAAAGAATTTCCGTCAGTAGAAGAAAATCCAGTATCATCTCTATAATCAACACCTAGACTACGTAAATTATCAGCATTTTGGCTTGCAAATAATCTTGATACAGAACTATCTTGATGCATATATTCTACATCTCTTGCATAAGCAACGTATGGTTGACCATTCTTTTTATGGTCTGCATCACTTTTAAAAGATCCTTTCGTAGATGAGCCTATTATTCTAATAGCTACATACATATCTGTAGTAGTAGGTGGATTATTGCCAGTAAAATTAAACAATTCTATAGGTTCGTAATTAGTAACATATATTTTTTTATGTGTTTCAATATTAATTTTATCGTCAATTGTTGCATATAAAACTATATTATGAAAATCTACAGTGGCAAAAGTTAATGTTAAATCTTTACACTTTTTTTCTAAATCAGAACATTTACTATCACCAGCATAAATAAATTCATCTGGAGTGCCCCAAGTATATTTGATATTTGAACTATCTGTTCCAGAAAGAATAGCCGATACTGTAACTGTTTTATTGCCATTATTTATATATGTAAAATCAATAGATATAGGCATTTCGCCAGTTGTAACTTCTTTTGTTACTTCTACTTCTTTCCCCTTTGAAGTAACGATTAATTTAACATTATAAGTTTTTTCTTCTAAATAAATATAACTTGGATTAGCTTCATCTGAACTACCTGCATTATCACCAAAATCCCATTTATAAGTTACATCACTATCAACATTTTTTACACTACTATTAAAAGAAATCTTTAGCCCTTCAACTTTATAAGAAAAATCTACGTTATAACTACTACTAATATCACTATTATTATTTGATGATGTATCTGATGAAAGAATTTCTTTTGTTTCAGGTGCTTCAGTAGAACAACCAACTAAACCATAAATTAAAATTACTATAAAAATTTTTACTAATTTTCCCATATAACTATTATCCTCTTATTATAAAAAAAAAACTAACGAGAGTTATTGATATCAACCTCTTTAAGCTAATATTTATTAAACTAAACTGATTTTTAAGTCTTTATACCCCCCCCTTATACTATTTATAAAACAAAAAAGTTTACTTTTTTGGACTATTTTATTTACTCTTTATTATATGAAAATATATAAAATTTAAAGGAAACTGTAAATAGTTTCCTTTAAATTATTTTTTATTTTTTTTAGTTTTTATCTTTATCAACGATTTTGTTGCCACCAAGCCAGCTCATCATACTGCGTAATTTTTCGCCAACTTCTTCTATTGGGTGGGAATTACTTGAATTTGCAAGGGCATGGAAAGATGGGCTATTTACTTTATTTTCAAGTAACCATTCTTTTGCAAATTCGCCATCTTGAATTTCTTTAAGAACTTTTTTCATTTCTTCTTTTGCACTTGGAGCAACAACTCTTGGTCCTCTAGTCAAGCCACCGTATTCAGCAGTATTAGAAATTGAATACTGCATATTTTTAATGCCACCTTCATAGATTAAATCAACGATTAATTTCATCTCGTGTAAACATTCAAAATACGCCATTTCTGGAGCATATCCTGCTTCAACAAGAGTTTCAAAACCGTATTTAATAAGTTGTGCTAAGCCACCACAAAGAACTGCTTGTTCGCCAAAAAGATCTGTTTCTGTTTCTTCACGGAAGTTTGTTTCAATAACTCCAGCTCTTGCTCCACCAATAGCAGCAGCATAAGATAATGCAACTTCTTTAGCATTACCAGTAGCATCTTGAGATACTGCAATTAAACATGGAACACCACTACCAATTTCATACTGTTTGCGAACTAAATGTCCAGGACCTTTAGGAGCAATCATTATAACATTAATATTTTTATTAGGTTTAATTTGACCAAAATGAACATTGAAACCGTGAGCAAAAGCAAGATAATCACCATCTTTAAGATTTGGTTCAATATCATTTCTATATATATCACCTTGAAATTCATCTGGAGTAAGTATCATAATCACATCAGCCCATGCTGCTGCATCTTTTACTTCCATAACTTTAATGCCAGCTTTTTCTGCTTTAGCCCAAGATGAGCTACCTTTTCTTAAACCAACAACTACATCTACTCCAGAATCTTTAAGGTTGTTTGAATGGCCGTAACCTTGTGAACCATAGCCAATAACTGCTACTTTTTTACTTTTAATAAGACCTAAATCAGCATCTTTTTCGTAATAAACTTTCATTTTTTAAATAATCCTCCAAAAATATTTTTTACATACTTATATATTAATTTGTCAATGAAATTATTAATGTTTAACTTTTTCTGCATCGGCAGTAGCTTTTGCACCTCTGCTAATAGCAAGACGCCCAGTTCTAACAAGCTCTATAATACCGTAAGGGCGAAGAAGTTCTACAAAAGCAGAAATTTTATCTTCTGAACCAGTAATTTCTATAACCATTGATTCTGGCGTTAAATCTACTACGTTTGCCCTAAAAGTGCCAACTATATTATATAAATCAGCCCTATTTTTTTGTGAAACGAATACTTTTATAAGAACAAGCTCTCTTTCTATATGATTAAAAGCCGTTAAATCCCTAACTTTTAAAACATTAACTAATTTTCTTAACTGTTTAACAATTTGTTCAATAATTTTATCATCACCATGGGTAACGATAGTCATTAAAGATATTTCTGGTCGTTCCGTAACATTTACTGTGATACTTTCAATATTGTATCCTCTACCAGAAAAAAGACCTGCCACACGAGCAAGAACACCAAATTTATCTTCTACAAGTATTGATATAATATGTCGCATAGCTTTTCACCTATCTAATAATCATTTCATCATTACCAGCACCTGGAAGCACCATTGGATAAACGTTTTCTTCCCTAGCACACTCAAAATCCATAACTACTGGTCTATCTTTAATTTTTAAAGATTCTTCTAACACATCTTTTACTTCTTCAGGTTTAGTAGCTCTTAAACCAACACAACCGAAACTTTCTGCAACTTTTATAAAATCTGGTTGAGTTTCAAGACAAGTGCTTGAATATCTACTATTAAATAAAAGCTGTTGCCACTGGCGAACCATACCTAAAAATCTATTATTTAAAATTGCTACTTTTACGCCTAATCTATATTGAACACAAGTGCATAACTCTTGAATATTCATTAATATTGAACCATCGCCAGATATACTAAAAACTTCTTTTTCTGGCATACCAATTTTAGCTCCCATTGCAGCAGGCAACCCAAATCCCATTGTTCCCATACCACCAGAAGATATAAATTGACGAGGGTGCTTAAATTTGTAAAATTGTGCAGCCCACATTTGATGTTGTCCAACATCAGTTGTTATTATTGCCTCGCCTTTTGTAACATCGTATATACTTTCTACAACGTATTGAGGTTTTATTATTTTGTCTGATTTTGTATAGCTAAAAGGTTTATCTTCGTTCCATGCTTTAACTTGTTGAAACCAACCTTGCCTATCTTTAGCACATTTTTCCCATTTATAATCATCAACGTAGCTATTAATCATTGCAAGAACAGATTTTGCATCTCCTACAACTGGGATTTCTATATCAACATTTTTACTAATTGAAGCTGGGTCAACATCAATATGAGCAATAGTTGCTTTTGCTGCAAATCTATCAAGGCGACCAGTAGAACGGTCTGTAAACCTTGTGCCTATAGCTATAATAAAATCTGCCTCCATAACTGCTATATTAGATGCGTAATTTCCATGCATACCAATCCAACCAATCCAGTTATGATGGTCGCCAGGAAAACCACCAAGCCCCATGAAAGAAGATACTACTGGCACATTAACTTTCTCTACAAATTTAATCAATTCTTCTGTAGCACCACTTCTTGTAACACCACCACCAATATGGATAACTGGACGTTTTGCGTTTTCCAATGCTTTGAGAAGTTTCTTAACTTGCATTGGGTGTCCCTCTACAGTAGGTTGGTAGCCAGCTAAATTAATTTTGTCGCTATTTTTATACTTAATTTTTGCTGCAATTATATCTTTAGGTAAATCAATTAATACTGGACCAGGACGACCAGTAGTAGCAATATGGATAGCTTCATTAACAATTTCTTCTAAATCATTAATATCAGTTACAAGGTAGCTATGCTTAACTATAGGACGAGTAATGCCTACAATATCTGCTTCTTGAAAAGCATCGCCACCTATAAGGCTTTTTACAACTTGACCAGTAATAAAAACAGTAGGGATTGAATCCATATGAGCAGTGCCTATACCAGTAACAAGGTTTGTTGCACCAGGTCCAGAAGTGGCAAAACAAACTCCTACTTTGCCAGTAGCCCTAGCATATCCATCTGCTGCATGGGCTCCACCTTGTTCGTGGCGAGGCAAAATATGCTTTAAATCTGCATCAAAAAGAGTATCGTAAAACCCAATTAATGCTCCACCAGGATAACCAAAAACAGTATCAACACCTGCTTTTTTAAGGCATTCAATAACTATTTCGCCACCAGATAAAATTTCTCCATTTTTTCTCATAATATTTACCTTAAAATTAATCTCTCTTAAATATAGCACCCTCATTGGCACTTGAAACAGATTTTGCGTATTTTGCTAAATAACCAGTAGTAATTTTTGGTGCTGGTTTAACCCAACTTTCTTTACGTTTAGATAATTCTTCATCACTAACTAATAATTCTATTTTACGGTTAGGCACATCTATTGATATTTTATCACCATTATTAACTAAAGCAATAATTCCACCTTCTGTAGCCTCTGGAGATATATGACCAATACAAGGCCCTCTCGTTCCACCAGAAAATCTACCGTCAGTAATTAATGCCACTTGTTTTAATCCAAGCCCAGCAATAGCAGCAGTAGGTGCAAGCATTTCTCTCATGCCTGGCCCACCTTTTGGACCTTCATAACGGATAACTACAACGTGGCCATTTTTTACTGTGCCTCCTAAAATTGCTTTCATAGCCTCTTCTTCACTATCAAAACAAATTGCTTCACCAGTAAAAGTTAGCATTTCTGGAATAACTGCAGACTGTTTAATAACACAACCATTTGGAGCAATATTTCCTTTTAAAACTGCTATTCCACCCTCTTTATGATAAGGATTATTCATAGGTCTAATTACTTCACTATCAAAAATCTCTGCTTTGTCGCAAATTTCTTTAACAGTTAAACCACTAACAGTATTATTATCTTCAAGAATATCTTTCAATGATTTCATAACTGCTGGTATGCCACCTGCAAATTCTAAATCTTCCATAAAAAATTCTCCACCTGGGCGAAGGCTTGTAATATGTGGAGTAATTTTTGATAATTCATCAAAAGATTGTAGATTTAATTTAACCCCAGCTTCATAAGCAATAGCTGGAAGATGTAGCGTTGTATTAGTAGATCCACCTAAGGCAAGGTCTGCCCTAACGGCATTTCTAAAGGCTTTTTCATTCATTATAGATAATGGCGTAATTTTATTGCGAACTAAATCTACAATTCTAACACCACTATCAAAGGCAATACGGCGTTTTTTTGCAAGCCCTGCAAGAGACGAACCACACCCAGCAAGGCTCATTCCCATAACTTCTGTAAGGCAAGCCATAGTGTTAGCAGTAAATAACCCTTGACAAGAGCCTTCCCCTGGACAAGCCGTCATTTCAAGATTTTCCATTTCTGCTTCATCAATTTCGCCTTTAGAAAATTTAGATGCTGCCTCAAAAGAATCTGTAACGAAATCACGCCTTTTCATTCTCCAGTTGCCAGATACCATAGGACCTGCCGTAACAAAAATTGATGGCACATTTAACCTTGCAGCAGCCATAAGCATAGCTGGAGTAATCTTATCACAATTAGTAATAAATACTACACCGTCTAAAGCGTGGGCATTAACTACACACTCTATAATATCAGTAATAGCATCACGGCTTGGCAAACTATAGTGCATTCCATTATGCCCCATAGAAATACCATCACAAACACCTGGAACACTAAAAATAAAGGCTTGACCACCACCAGTATGGACGCCTTTTTCAACAAATCTTTCTAATATTCTCATGCCACTATGACCAGGAATAAGGTCTGTAAAGCTAGAACAAATGCCTATAAAAGGAGCATTCATTTGCTCTTTAGTAACGCCAGTTCCATATATTAATGCTCTATTAGGAGCTCTCTCACAACCTCTTTTAATTATATCGCTACGCATTTAAAAAACCCTCTTAAAAATTGGTAAATAATCCCATTTTATAACATATTTTTTGTAAATTTTCAACAAGGTTGATTTAAATAATAAAAATTGTTGCAAGCTATAGATTATATAAACAAGTTCAATTTTTATATACTCATTTCGGTGTAAAGGTTGTTTCAATATCAACTTTCCTAAAGAACACAATTTTTTCTCCAGAAGTAAAAGCATTCCATATATTCATTAAATTAGCTCACAAACTCGCTACGCTCGGGGACAAGCCCAGTGTTCGC
>JAZSQT010000107.1:0-9378 GCA_045538075.1 Mucispirillaceae bacterium | reverse complement strand
AAGGAGTTGTAGCTAAGTGTTGTCTTCCTAAGACCGCTTGGCCTCCGACTTCTTTTACCCTGCCACCTCTGATTAATACAACAGAGTGCTCTTGCAAGTTGTGACCAATACCTGGGATGTAACTTGAAACTTCAAAACCGTTTGTAAGTCTAATTCTGGCAACTTTTCTCAATGCTGAGTTTGGTTTTTTTGGTGTAGTAGTATATACACGAACACAAACTCCTCTACGTTGTGGGTTTGACTGGAGTGCTGGTGATTTAGTCTTTTTAACCATTTCCATACGACCAAATCTAACTAACTGATTAAGAGTCGGCAAAGAACACCTCCATAATTTGCAGACAAATAAATATTTTTACTAACCATAATATAATAGGCAAGTTTTATTCTGCTTATATAATAAATAAATTATTATTAGATATATACGCTTTTTGGAAACTCCCTTTTAAAGAAAACTTTGATTGCAAATGATATGTGCATATTGCTTTTTAGTTTGTTTCCTTAAATAGCGTTAATGATAATACTATAAAAAAAAATAAAAAACAAGTATTTTTTACAAAATTTATGAATTTTCTACTTTTCCAAAAAATTTATCACATAATTTCACATACCAAGCTGCTGATTGAACTTGAAAAATAAATGCAACAGCAATTACTAACGCAGCATCTACTCCCTTTTCTCCAAAAGAATTTAAAGCAATTGCAAGAGATATTGATAAATTTCTCATAACTGTGCCATATACGTGAGCTATAGCATCTACCCTTTTCATAAAAAATTTACCAATTAATGTGCTAATTAAATAGTTTATAAAGTAAAAAATTATTACTGGAATAAATATATATAATACTTCTAATGGCTTAGATAATAATGATTGAGATTTTAATGCCATTGCAATAAATACTATCCCTAATACTCCTAATGTTGATATTGAGGAAAATTTTGGAGCATATTTTTCTTTAAAATCTTTATCTGTTTTGCCTTTCATAATAAATTGTCGCACAACTTGACCAAAAAACATTGGTATAAATACTATATAAATAATTTGTTTTACTATTTCTAATAAATTATACTCAATTGCTTGTCCCATAAAAATGTTTATATAAAAAGGAAGTGCTATAGAACCTAAAGTTAAACCAATAACAGTCATTTTAACTGCTGCTTCAATGTTACCTTTTGCAAAGCCAGTCCAAGATATAGTCATACCACTCGTAGGAAGTAACGAAGCAATAAATAAACCTAACGCAAAATAAGGTTCATCTTTAAAAAAGATAAAGGATAACAATAAAGCAATAAAAGGCAATACAATAAAATTTACTACTTGAGTGATTATTTGCAATCTTGCATCATTAAACTTAATAATACTTTTGACTTTTAACGTAACCATCATAGGAAAAATCATTACAAAAGTCATAACTACTATTAAATTTTTTAACCAAGCAGCATCAAAAAAATAACCATAAATAAAACCTAATACCATTGATACTGGAATAGAATAAACTAAATATTTATTAAAAATTGATAAAAATTTCCACATATAACACCCTTAGCCAATATTAGAATATGCTAATATATATTATACTATTATATTTTTAGGTCAAGAAATTTATTAAAAAAAAGAAAAGGCTCATAAATAATGAGCCTTTTAGATTAGATACTATTTTTATACTTTAAATTTTTCAACTAAACTCTTCAAATTTTCTGTTCTATCTTGAAGATGGGATACAGTATTTGCTATTTCACTAACTGCCGATGAGCTTTCTTCTATACCTGCTGCTATCATTGATGTATTTTCGCTAATTATTTGAATTGCTGAATTTTGTTCGCCAACAATGTGATTAACTTTTTCAATATCTTTATCGGCAATATCAACGCCATCAACGACTTTACTAAAATTTTCTATAGTAACTTCTACACTTTTTACGCCTTCTATAACTGCTTCATCTGCTTTTTTCATTTCAACAGTAGCAGATTCAGATTCTTTTTGGAAAGATACAATAATTCCTTCAATTTCACTAGTTGCCTTTTGTGTCCTTTCTGCCAACTTTCTAACCTCATCGGCAACGACTGCAAAACCTCGTCCAGCTTCCCCAGCACGAGCTGCCTCAATTGCTGCATTTAATGCAAGCAAGTTTGTCTGATCTGCAATATCATTAATAACTACTAATATTTCTCCAATTTGGTTTGAGTTTTTAGATAAGTTATTAATAGTTGCCGATAAATTATCTGTTTGTTTATTAATCATTAATATTTTTTCTTTTACGTGATTTAATTCTCCAGTTCCACTATGAGATAAACTTGCAGCTTCACTTAACACGCTATGGCTTTCGTTTAAGCCATTAACTGCGTTAATTGATAACGATGATATATTATCCATATTTCCGACAATATCTCCAATTTGAGCACTTTGATTTTCAAAATTAGATGATAATTCTTCCATAGTAGAAGCTAATTGATTATTTCCAGAAGCAACTTCATCAGCAGATATTTTAACTTGAGTTATAATTTCTTGTATATTTTCTACAAATACATTGAATCCATGAGCTAAATCGCCTAATTCATCATTTGATTTAACTTTAATACGTTTAGTTAAATCTCCATCACCAGTAGTTAAATCTTCTACAAGATTAACCATATTTTTTATTGGTATTGCAATTCCTATCACCATCAAAAATAGAATAGCTGCACATATTACTGCAGTAATCAACATAATTACAATAGATATACCTCTTGCAATAGTCAATAATCTAACAGTATTTGAACCAACCTCATCAATACTGCCAACAGACATACTGCTCATTTGTTCATTTATCTGCTTTAACTGATTACTAATTGCCATTCTATTATCAACTGCAGTATGATAATCATTAAATAAAGCTCTCGTTTTAGCTATAGTATCCCTAACTTGTAATTGGGAATCTATAATTTTTTGAAAAATTTGCCTATCTTGAGCTACTTCAATTCCCTTAGAAGTATTAGTTATTACAGTTCTTAAGTTATTTATTACTTTATCTATTTCTGCTAATAAACTAATATCGTTAGAGTATATAGCTCTATTGTATAAATTTCTAATTCTCATAGATAAATTAACAATGTTTTTTAATGATATTACCCTATCAAAAAGCCTTTTAAAAACTGCTTCTGACATATTGTTTCTTTCATTAATTAATCTTTGAGATGTATATTTTACACTATTTTCTGCTTCATTCATAATAAGCTGAATTGCGTTTCTTAAAATAACAGTTTGAGCATATAACTCTCTTGTAATATTAATACTTTTTAGAGATGCTTCACGATATTTTATAAATTCTTTATTATACTGGTCTAACAAAGGAGCAAAGGCTTGCACTTGTTTATTTTTTTTATATTTTTCAATATGTTTTCTCATACTATCAATATTTTTACTTAAATTTTCAAAATCTTTTTCAACTATTTTAAGTTTATCTTCTGCTCCACCAGTTTCTACGGCAACTAAAACGTTAGTCATAGATGTTAATGAGTTAATAGACATATCAGAAGAAATATCAACTATCGGAACGAAAATTTCTTCAATTATATTAGCTTTACTACTGGCGTAATTACCTTGAAGAAAAGCATAAAAACTTGCTGCTAATGCGAAAAAAGACAAAATTGATACAACGATTATTATTTTTAAGAAAAGTGTTAATCTGATTTTTGATAACATAATTTTTGCCTCCATATAAAAACGTATTTACAAAAATTACAATTTTTATAAATACTGCATTTTATAGTTATTATGTCTATATATCAAGATAAACATTCACAATGAAAACATAATTAGTATTTATCATACATTTTACTTATAATTTAATATTTTAAGAGTAAATTACCTAATTTAATTATTTTTTTACCAATAAAATTATTATTTTATTAGCACATATTTTACTTACACATATTATTTTCTTGTTAAAAATGTATTATTTCTACATTTGCATATTGAAAAAAGTATAAATTAAGTTAATAATCACTAATGAAAATTAGTTATACTTATCCTATTGAAAATTGGATTTACATTTATCGTGATGAAAAAAGTAGATATATCTTAGGGACGAAAGGGGAAAACCCATTAATTGTTTTTGGCATTAACCCTAGCACTGCAAAACCTAACGACCTTGATCCAACATTAAAATCTGTAGAAAGAGTATCAAAAAATAATGGATATGATTCGTGGATAATGTTTAATGTTTATCCCCAAAGAGCAACTAACCCAGATAATATGCACAAAAATTTAAACAAAGAACTCCATAAAAATAATTTAATCCATTTTGAAAATATTTTAAAAAAGTATAATAACAGTGATATTTGGGCTGCTTGGGGTTCTATTATTGTAAAAAGGGATTTTTTAAAAAAATGTCTTATAGATATTATTGGCATTTCAAAAAAATATAATTGCAACTGGTTATCTGCTGGACCTGCTACAAAAAATGGACACCCAAAACACCCTCTATATTTGAAACAAGATACAAAATTAATAAAATACAATATAGATTTTTATAAATAAATATAGGCAGTGCCAATTAACACTGCCTATAAACTTATCTCATTTCAAAATTATCAAAGTGAGCTTTTATATTTAATTTATCTTTTTTAATTCTTTTTCTAATATCTTTAATCATTTTTGTAGGACCACAATAATATAAATCGTATCCATTAACATTTTTTACTTTTTCTTTTATATCATCAAAAGTTATTCGCTTTTCCTTTATAGTATCTATAAAAAATACATTTATTTTTAACTTATTACATAATTGTAAAATTTTTTCCTTATATGGATTATCGCCTCTCATACTACAGAAAAAATATATATTACTATAATCTCCACTATCATAATTAGACAAATAATCTAAAATACTTAAAAAAGGTGATATACCAATGCCTCCAGAAATCCAAATTTGATTTAAGTTTTCTTTATTAAAAGTAAATTCTCCGTATGCTCCTTCTATTATCACCTTGTCGCCTATTTTAGTATTTTCGTATAATATATTTGTAAAATCTCCTAACTCTTTAATATAAAAAGTAATTTCTTTTTTGTCTTTATTAAAACTACCAATACTAAAAGGGTGAGCACCATATTTAAAAGGAAAAGATAAAAAAGCGTATTGACCGGCTTTATAATCAAATTTATCACTATCAACTAATAAAGTTACTTCTGTAATTTTATGTTTTTCATTACGTTTAATATTTGTTACTGTTGATAAAACTTTATTCTTCTTTCCAATCAAGAAAAATAGTGATAAAAAAGCAGAAATTAAACCTACAATCATCATTATCCATAATAAAAGGCTACTAATACTAAAATACCAACCACCTTTAATTTGAATAGTAGCAGTATGAAAAGTTATCATAATAAAAAATATTGGTATAGTTTTATGAATAATTTTGAAAATATGGTAAGGTATTTTTTTTATTAAAGAAATTATTACAATTAATATTAAAACATAAAAAGCAATTTCTACAATATCATTACCTAAACTATATAATTGTTTTCCTAAATCTACATCTACATTTTGAGTATTAGATTTTACTCTTGGTGCAATAAGATTAAAATATAATGCAATTCTTGGTGATTGCTCTATTATCCAGTGAAAAATTGAAAAAGATATAGCTAAAATACCTAACCATTTGTGGACAATATATCCTTTATCTAAGCCACCTACAAGTTTGTTAATAAAGGCAAATCTTGATGATAATACCATAGATAAAACCATATACGCCATAGCTATAGAACCAGACAAATATAATAGCTGCTCTTTTACATTCCAAAAACCACTATTACTAAATAACTTATCGCAAGCTGGAGATAATATAAATGTAACAACTCCATAAATAAAACCAAATAATATAAATTTCTTTAAAGAAGACATATTCAACTCCATATTGATTAATATATTCTTTTTGACGAATGAAAAGAAAAAAGGTTACAATTTAGCTCGTTAAAATATTAACAAAGTAAATTAAGAAAAAAATATTATTACCGATAATTATAATTGCAAAAGTTTAAAACTATTAAACTACTTCATTATTTAATATTAATCTGACTGCTTCAAGTAGATTAGAGGCAGTTTTATCTGGCATTCTATCCCACTTTTGAGATTTATATAGCAACTCTCCTTGTCCGTATCCAGTATTCACCATAATAGTTTTACAACCTGTAGCAAAGCCAGTTTTCATGTCTGAAATTTTATCACCGATAAAATACATATTATTTTTATCTATAGGTAAATCTTTTAAAGCATTTTCTATCATTCCTGTTTTTGGTTTTCTGCAATTACAATCTGCTTTAAACTCTTCTACTTTAGCATTTGGATCGTGGGGGCAATAATATAAACCGTCAATTTTTGCTCCGTTATCATTAAAAATTTTATACATCTTATCGTGAATTTTATTCATTACATCAAGGGTAAAAAAACCTCTGCCTAACCCTGATTGATTAGTTATAATAACGGCTAAATATCCAGCTTCATTTAACATTCTAACTGCTTGAGCTGCATAAGGATACATTATAAAATTATCTGGGTGATTTATATAACCTGCATCAACATTAATAGTGCCATCACGATCTATAAACACGGTCGGATATAGTGCCATCATCAGCCTCCACTCGTTTAAATCTTCTATGGATTAAATACCATTGTTCTGGATATTTTGAAAATACTTGCTCATAAACTTTATTTACATCTGTTGCAAGTTTTATTATTCTATCTTTACCTTTTAAAGATGTATCTTGATGAATAAGTGGTGTAATAATTATTTCATACTTTCCATTTTCACAAAACCTTAAAAACATAGGCATAATAGATATTTTTTTTCTTGCTGCAATGGCATACATTCCTGCTATAGTAGGAGCTTTATAGCCATAAAAAGGAACATTAACACAATCTTTTTCTGTTGCAGTATGGTCTAAATATACACCAGCAATATACCCTTCTTCAAAATATTTTGGTAATTGCTCTAAGGCTCCACGATGAGTTACGTAACCTACCGTATCAAAAGTTCGCAATTCGTCCATTATTTTATCTAATGCTTTATTTTTACTTGCTCTACCAACAGTAACTATTTTTACTCCAACTGCCTTTGAAAAAATAATTGCAAACATTGCCCAAGCACCAAAATGCCCACCAACAAGCATTATTGGAATATTATTTTTTTTAGCTTCTTCAAAATACTCTAACCCAGTAATGGTAACTCTTTCTTTTATAAATTTATCATCTACATTATGAGCATAAAAAGTTTCCATATACGCCATAAAAGTATAATCAAATGATTTTCTTGCAACTTTTTCTGGTTCTTTAGCACCAATTATCTTTGCATTTATTGTAGCTACTTTTCTTCTTTCTTTAGATATATGCCAAACACACATTGCTAAAAATTTACCTATTGCGTGTAATACATTTAATGGTAAATGACACAAAAACCACATGAGAGGTTTAGCAAGATAATACATCATTTATTAATTCCTCAATAGTTTCAGTTATATTCTTATTTTTATTATTTATTTCTTCAAAAAAATTACTAAAATCTTTTTTATCGTATTCTTTTTGCAACCAAATAGCAATATCTTGGCTACTATTAACATTTTCTACTAAATTATATTTTTTAGCTGGTTCGTAAATTTCTGCAAAATCTTGCATATTATTTCCAACTGCAATTTGTTTTTCAAACTGTAGTGCTTCAAAAATATTATGCCCTCCAATATTAACGATAGAGCCACCTATAAAAATTTTTGTAGCAGAAACATATAAACTTTCTAATAAACCAAAGCTATCTATAACGACTACTTGACTATCTATGTCTTCTGAATATTTTGAAACGGTTAATCCTTTATTTTTAACCATTTCAACAATTTCATCGCACCTAACAATATGTCTTGGTGCTATTATAGCTTTGTCAAAATCTTTACCACCATCAATAAACCCATCAATAAATATCTCTTCCTCATTATTGTGGGTGCTTGCAGCAAAAGCATATTTTATATTTTTAAATTTGTCTATTAATTTTATATCTTCAACTTTCTTGATTTGATTAAACTTAATATTGCCTAATGGTGCTATTTTTTTATTGTTTTTAGTAATTTTCGTAAACCTTTCATAATCTTGGATACTTTTTGTAAGTATGGCAGAAAATTTATTAAATAATGGTGCAAAAAATAAACGAAATCTATAGTAAGTTTTAAAAGATTTTTCTGAAATCTTACCATTTATCATTATTAAACGACTGTTTGAGCCAGCACTATATATGAGATTTGGCCATATTTCAGTATCAACAATAAAAAATACTTTTACACCTAACAACTTTATAATATGACTAATAGCAGAACTATTTTCTATTGGCAACAAAAATGCCTCATCAGCTTTTATATACTCTTTTGCCTCTTTTCTTCCAGTTGTAGTCATTGTAGAAACAATTATATCTACATCACTATATTTTTTTCTAATATTATCAACAATATTAGAAATACTGCGAACTTCACCGACACTTGCACAGTGAAACCATATAGATTTACTACGGGGAGCCTTATTTAATTTAATAAGTCCAAATCTTTCAATATATCCTTTTTCGCCTGCTTTAATCTTAACAATTATTGAATAAACAATAAAAGCAACTGGCAAAAGGATTATATAAATCAAGTTATACAAAAAAAGGACTAACTTCATTTGTAAGATCCAACATTCTATTTTGTAAAATTTGCTTATCTTTTTCTATATCTTCCTTTTCAATACCGTCAGAAAGATATATTGGGTCAGAATAAGTAATAGTAATTTTTGCAAAAGGTAGTGGCAAAATAAATTTATCCCAACTATTAAATCGCTTATATCTTTTACAACTTAATAAACCTATTAATACTACTTTATCTAATTTTTTACCGATAAATATAGCACCATCTTTAACTTGGTGGCGAGGACCCTTTGGACCATCAACAGTAACGGCACAAGGAACCTTATTTTCTTTACTTAATTTAACGGCTTTAAGGGCTGCTTTTACTCCACCTCTTGTAGATGAACCTCTTGCAGTATTAAACCCCCATTTATTAAGGGCATAAGCTATCAACGAACCGTCCTTTGAGTCTGAAGCAATAGTAACCATACCTTCTTTTCTATGAAGAAACGTGCAAGGCAATATACTATCATGCCAAATCGCCATAACGACACTAACACCCTTACTTCTTAAATTATCGTATGCACTTCTATTGACTAATTTATATCGCCAAGTTTTACAGTATAAATTTACAATATGAAATGCTATAAAATAGCCAATTTTCGTTAATATAGTCATATCTTTAATTATACCATTATTAACTTATTTTCTCAATAATCTATTATAGTTTAGATATAAAATTGTAAATTGTAAAATCAAAAAATGATT
>JAZSQT010000089.1:0-2901 GCA_045538075.1 Mucispirillaceae bacterium | reverse complement strand
TTAGCAATTTTACAAGTAGTAACACCTTACATCGTGCCAGCGATAGCAATTAATGTGATTTTAGATTTTGTTAAAAATCACATTTCATTTAACAAACCTAAATGGTTTATACCTTTGTTATGTGTTGTGTTATCTATCATTATCCCTTTAGTGTATGCGTTATTACCAATTGAGAATAAGCCAGACGATGTGTTGATGCAGACGTTCGGCATAATGGGTTTAAGTTATTTTTTCTATGATGCTGGTGGCTATAACTACATCAAGGAGAAATTGAGTAAAAAGAAAGGAGCGAAAGATGACAATATGGGTGAAAATTAAGATTGTTTTTTTTGCGTTTATAACTGGGGTTGTAGCTCTTTTATCTTTTCTGTTCTCAAGAGAAAAGAAGAAAAGAAAAGAAGCAGAGAAAGAAAGAGACACACAGATAGCTATTAACGACAGTAATAAAGAAGTTATCAATAAACAAAGCGAAATAACTGAAATAGTTTTGAATGCAAAAAAACCAGTTAAAAAACAAAAGAAAAAAGCAAGTAAAATTATTTTGCCGTTGCTATTTTTTGCATTATTATTAAGTAGTTGCACGCAAACAAAGTATATTGCAACAACAACAGCACCAGAGCTATACGTTATTGAAACTGGGATAGAGCTTGAGCTTATAGGCGATATGTATTGTGTCAACGAAGAACAAGCATTAATGTTGCAACAAGCGTTAAATGGCTACAAAGAACAAATAAATACATATAATGAATGGAGATTGAATAATGGCAAATAAAATGAAGTTAGGAGAATATCAAGAAATTTTTTCTGTTAATGTAGGAAAACTTATTGCGTATGCAAATGATAACGGATATAAACCACGTCTTAGAGAATGTCAACGGACAGAAGAACAACAACGAATATACGTTAAGCAAGGCAAAAGCTGGACTTATAACTCGGCACATCTTAATAGCTTAGCAATAGATATATACTTTACTAAGGATGGCGTATTATTAGAAACTAAAGAAGCGTTACAACCATTAGGTGATTACTGGGAAAGTTTATACGATGGCAATACGTGGGGTGGCAATTGGTCTAAAATAGACTGCCCACATTTTGAATTGAAAAGGATTTAATATGAATGAGAAAATAAACGCAACAAGTTTAATATACACCCTTGAAGATAAAAAGCGAACTTCTGTTGTAGATGTGTTTAATGTTGCAGAACTTACGGAAACGTTAAAAGCACTTCAAGGGGAACGAGACGAAAAATATGAAGAAATACACAGAAGTTGGATTGATACAGCCGTAGATGAAATTTTAAAAGAAAACAAATATTCGTCATATGATTTTATTCATATCCCCATTAGTGATACAGACCCTTTCATTTCATCAATTGCAATAGGCGATTGGATTGTTGGGATTAAATCTTCAACGTATGTTATATTTGGAATGAACGATAGTGTTATTATGCCATATACCACTATAGATGACCCAAATAATAACTCTAATATATTTATGACACAAGCTACTTGTGTCGCTAAAAACAACAATGATGATTTAATTGTCTTATCTTCTAATGGACAATTAATGAAGATTAAGATGAAAGAATTTATCGCTGGAGCAGAGAGTGGCAAAACGTTAGAAGAAATTATCAATGAACACGGCTATTTGCAGAAAATATTTACTTGTCCTACCGAACCATTTACAGATGTTGTTTATATTGCAGATAGATTTATTGCCGTTACTGGCAACGGAAAAATCTATAAAAGCATAGATGATGGCGACACATGGAGCTTGGTTGAAGAATATCAAGGCAAACAATTTACTTCAATTGCGAGTAGTGGCAACGCATTATTTGCGATTACAAATGACGGCAATTCTTACTTATCAGTTAATTATGGCGATGATTGGGTAAATCATACTATGCCTTATCCTATCCAATATAGCGATATTGCTTACAGTGAAGAAATAGATACATTTATTGCTTGTGCTATAGATGGCGACTACAGAATAGCTAAATGGGATAATGATAATGCAGTATGGAATAGCTTAAAAAGTCCTACACAGCACGAATGGAAGAGTATCACAAGTGGCAACGGTGTAATTGCTATGGTTGGTAATGGAGTTGCAAGTGCAAGTTATGATGGTGAGAAATGGTATAATATTCTTATTCCTAACTATGACTGGATAACAATGTGTAGAGCTGACAATTTCTTTTATACTTTTTCTGCTGATGGATATATTGCTCGTTCTTCTAATGGTGGCATTACTGGGCTATTGTTTTCTACAGAAGAAGAAACATTGAAAGGAATTGAAACTGGGAAACCAGTAAGCCCATTTACTTTACATAAGTTTATAGATAGCTTAATTGCAACAACTGATGAGGCAATTGACGGAACACATCAAAGGAAGATTATTACACCATTTACTATGCACAAGTTTATTGATAACTGTTTGCCTTGGGGTATTGATAAAGGTGGAACTGGTGCAGATACAGTAGAGCAAGCAAAAATAAATTTTAGTTTAGAAAATGTTGATAATACAAGGGATATAGATAAACCTATTAGCACGGCTACACAAAATGCTTTAAATGACAAACTGGATAAGATAGGTGGAACTATTACTGGCGATTTGAATGTTGAGGGCATTTTATCAAATATAGGGTTACAAACAGCATTAGACGGCAAACAACCAATAGGAGATTACGCAACTAATGAGGCGTTACAAAATGGATTAGACAGCAAGTATGATAAAACTGGTGGATTGATTAAAGGCAGAGTTGATATATCACCATCAACAAGTCCAACACAGACGATTACTCTTTCAATGTTTGCTAATGATGATGAGCATTTTCGTAATGATTATTTTTATAGCGGAATGCATATCGGAGGATTACCTATTCGCTACGTTCCAAATGAAGAT
>JAZSQT010000097.1:0-5247 GCA_045538075.1 Mucispirillaceae bacterium | reverse complement strand
AGGCTTCGCTAAAAAGATATTCATCGTATCCTAAATACCAGACTATCCCGGCAGTGCTGAACACAGCATTAGCAATACTATAATAAAGATATAAAAAATAAGGGAATTATATTGATAAATATATTAAAATATCTTTTAATACTGTCTTATTACTTAAGGATTAGTTAAAATGGAATTACTTTATGATTTAAGCATTTATACTATTTTATTACTTATGGTTGTGGCATTTTCAGCTGGGTTTATAGATAGTATTGCAGGTGGAGGAGGTTTGATTATGTTGCCTGCTTTTCTACTTGCTGGAATACCTGCTCAATTTGCCCTTGGAACTAATAAATTTGTCGCAATTACTGGAACTAGCACAGCCTTATTTAATTTTATTAAAAGTGGAAAAGTTATATGGAAAATTGCAATAATAGGGCTTATATCATCTTTTATTGGTTCAATTTTTGGAACTAAAGCAATATTATATTTAGATGAAGAAGTTGCTACTAAAATTATTATGTGGATACTACCTTTAACTGCAATAATTACTTTTATTCCAAAAAAACAAATCAAAAGTGTAGTAAGTGATTTTTCTAATATAGATTTATATGTTACTTCTCCAATAATTTGTTTTGTTATAGGTTTTTATGATGGTTTTTTAGGTCCTGGTGCAGGAACATTCTTTATAATATCTTTTTATGCAATTTTAGGTATGAATATGGTTAATGCCTCAGCCGTTGCAAAAGTTTTTAATCTTGCTTCTGGAGTTGGTGCTTTTATTACTTTTGCTTTTGCAGGTAAAGTTTTATATTTTCTTGCTATTCCTCTTATTATTTCAAATATATTAGGAAGTTATATAGGTAGTAAAATTGCAATAAATAAAGGTCATTCATTTATAAGAGTTATAATTATTATAGTGTTCATATTAATGTTTATATCTTTAGTAGTAAAGTTTATATAATCAAATATATAAAGTTGCATATTTTATTATTTTTTATTACTATATAGCCTTGTTTTATTATAAATTCTTATTGGAGGATATAAAAAAATGATTAATGGTATGACTTACATTACTTTTATAATTTATTTTATTATTCTTGCCTTTATTGGTGTTTATTTTTATAAACGTTCAAAAAAACTTGAAGACTACCTTTTGGGTGGCAGAGGAATGGGAAGTTGGGTAACAGCACTTTCTGCTCAAGCAAGTGATATGAGTGGTTGGTTGCTACTTGGATTACCTGGAGCAATATATCTTGCTGGTTTAAGTGAATCATGGATTGCAATAGGTCTTGCCGTTGGAACTTTACTAAACTGGTTATTAACTGCTTCAAGATTGCGTTTATATACTGGTGCAACAGGCTCATTAACTATGTCATCATTTTTTGAAAAACGTTTTAAAGACCCTACAAATCTTCTACGGATAATATCTTCAATAGTTACATTATTGTTTTTTACTGTATATGCTTCTAGTGGGCTTGTTAGTATCGGAAAACTTTTTGAAACTATGTTTAATATGAATTACGTTGTGGCAGTATTAATAGGAACTGGTATTATGGTTTTTTATACGTTATTAGGTGGTTTTATGGCTGTTTGTTGGACCGATTTAATTCAAGGTCTATTAATGTTTTTTGCAATAGTGATATTACCATTTTTAATATTTAATCATATTGATACTGAAACTATGATGACTGCTTTTGAAGTAAAAGGAACAACTTTTCAGCTTTTACCAGAAGGTTCATTAATCGTATCATTATTAGCTATTTTATCAAGTGCTGCTTGGGGTTTTGGATATTTTGGTCAACCTCATATATTAGTTAGATTTATGAGTGTTAAAAGTGTAAAAATTATTCCACGTTCAATTACAATAGCAATGATTTGGGTTGTAATATCTCTTGCTGGAGCTGTATTTATTGGTCTTTTAGGAATACCTTTATACGAAAATTTACCAAAAGGTGATAATGAAAAAATATTAATATATATGGTTAGAGATTTTGTTAATCCGTATTTTGCTGGAGTAATTTTAGCAGCAATTTTAGCAGCAATTATGTCAACTATATCGTCTCAATTATTAGTGTCATCATCTACATTATCAGAAGATTTATATGCTAAAATAGTTAACAAAAAGGCTTCTGATAAGCAATTGCTTAATATAAATAGAATAGCAGTATTAATTATATTTGCTATATCTTTTATTCTTGCAATGGATAGAGATAGTAATATATTTAGTTTAGTATCTTTTGCATGGGGTGGATTTGGTTCTGCTTTTGGTCCAGTTATAATTATGGCTCTTTATTCTAAAAAGACTACTTGGTATTCTGCATTAGCAGGAATGATAACAGGCACTATTATTATGCTTGTGTGGTATTCTGTAGGTTGGGGTAGCTATATGTATGAAATAGTTCCAGGCTTTTTATCAAATATCATAGTGATATTATTAATTAATCATTTTAAACCAAATACAGATGAAGAAATTAATAAACAATTTGACGAAGTAGTTCATAACGCAAAAATTAAATATACACCAAATGTAGATTGATAAGTTTGATTATATTTTTATGTATAAAGTCGGAAAACTTAATTTTTCCGACTTTTATTTTTATGGAAAATTTGTATTAGATGTATATAGTGTATATAATTTCTAATATTAAATAAAGTTCTCTATTGTTATCAACTGGTTAATATACAAAAAATATTTATAGGTTGCATTTATAGGATTTCTTAAGTATAAGATAATGTAATTATTTTTATGTCTTTAATAAGGAGAAATTATTGTATGATAAAAATACGTTTTTTATTTATTTTGTTGTTAAGTATTTTAACAGTATCAATTTATGGTTGCAAGAAATCAGATTCGGGGGGGGGTAATAGTTTTTATGTTCCTGTTAACAGTGTAAAAGTGCCAGAAGAAACTGTTACGTTATATAGAGTTATAGAAGGTTTGGATAAATATCAAATTAAGCCGATTATTAATCCTAATAATGCTTCTAATAGAAGTGTAAATTATTCCATTACTAATGGACATAATGTTATCTCTGTAGATAATAAGGGACTTGTTAAAGCTCTTAAAGCAGGAGTTGCAACAGTATTAATTAAATCAAATGATAATGCTATAAAAAATACAAGCATTCAGTTTAATGTGTCAGATTCAAACGATATTCCAAATGAAAGTGAAAGCAATGTTGTATGGACTGATTTACCTTCATCTCCCATTACTGGAAATGTTAATATTTTTGATGAAAACATCTCAAATAAGGGTGAGCAGGTAGATCCTGATTATCTTCCATCTTTAGTTGGTCATTATAGAATAGTAAGTATTAGTATTACAGATAATAATAACACGAAGATCGTAGATAATATTATTGGAACTGGAGATAATATGTATGGTGAATTTGTAGTTAATGCAGAAGCTTGTGAACTAAACTATATAACTTGTCCTATTGGACTTAGAATAAGAATGCAATACAAATTACAATTTCATCCTACAATAGTTAGTAAGGGTATTCCAGAAAGTATTAGATATGTTAGAAAAGATATTTTAACTCCATTAATGAGCGAAGATATAATTGGTGAGTTTCAAAAATTAGGTGCAAAATTTATAGAAAATCCTCAAGACAACAAAGAGTGGCTTGTTGTCTTTGATTTAAATAGTAAAAAACTACCTATACCAAAGGGATATATTACTACTATTACTCTAAAAAAAATAGCAGATGATGTTTTACTTGATTCAAAAATTAAATTAGATGATACGAAATATTTTAGTGAGTCATCTGCAGTTACTGGCATTGAGTTAAGTAGAACAAATATTACTCTTGTTAAAGGTTCAACGGCAACTATGGATTACAAAATTTTCCCAGTAAATGCAGGGAATAAAAAGGTTAAATTTACTTCAAAAGATGATAATGTAGCAAAAATAGATGAAACAACAGGTGAAATTACTGCTGTTGCTGCAGGAGAAACGATTATTACATATACTACTGATGAAGGTGGTTTTGAGGCTCAACTTAATGTAAAAGTAACAAAAGAATATGTGCCAGTTGAGAGAATACACTCACAAATAAATCAAGGAAAAATAGATGCTAATCCATCTGCTACACTTTATAATTATGATGTATTTATAGAAACTTTCCCAAAAGATGCAACAGATACATCTGTTTCAATTGCTTCAATTTCTGACCCAAGTAAGATACAAGCACAAGTTCTTGATGATGGTCAAACTGTTCGTATTAATGCTTTAAGTAGAATATCAGAAGATAATATAGTTGTAGTTACAATTGCATCAAATGATAATCCTCAAGCTAAAGTAGATTTAAGATTTTTCGCTGATGATACTACTGTCCGTGTATCTACTTTATATATAAGAGATGAAACAGGTAAGGATGTAGCTGATAATATATCAATACCAGTTACTCCAAAGATTTATTACAAAAATCTAACTCCTACATTTGATTTATCTAGAATGGTTGAAATAGAACCAAATAATGCTGTTAATAAAAAACTATCTTTTATTACAAATAGACCAGATGTTGCTAATGTAGATGATAAAGGCATTGTTACTTTAGTTAATGCTGGTGAAGTTACAATTACAGTTACAGCTATAGATAATGATGGGAATACAGACAGATATGGTAATCTTTATGCCTCAAAAAAATATACTTTTATAGTTGAAAATGAATACAAACATATTGAAAAAATTGATATTAAAAATGAACTTAAATTAACAGTATTTAATAATATTGCTCAAACGTTTTCTATTGGATATACTCCAGAAGATGCTTCAGATAAAACTCTTACTTATGAATCAGAAAATCCAGGTATTGTATCTGTAGATCAAAATACTGGTGTAATAAGGTATGTAGGTCAAATTTATAATAGTAGAGATGAAGCAGAAAAAGCTAATATAAAAGAAGGCGAAAAAGTAAAAATTATAGTAAAAAGCAAATCTAATCCTAGTGTAATTACCGAAGGTTATGCAGTTATATCATTAGAATATATAGATGTAGAAAATGTAGAAATTACTAATGAAAGTAGTATTAAAAAAGAACTAAAAGCAATGGATTATAATGAAGGTGTTACATATATTAATGCAAAAGTAATACCTGAAACGGCATCTGTAAAAGGTTTAAATTATAAAGTAATAAGTGGAAATGATATTGTTTCAGTGGATCAAAATGGTAAAGTTACAGCTCTTAAATCTGGTAAAGCGACTATTCGTATAGAGGCTCAAGCTAACAGTAATAAATATAAAGAATTAGAGTTTACAGTATG
>JAZSQT010000078.1:0-9175 GCA_045538075.1 Mucispirillaceae bacterium | reverse complement strand
CTATTTAGTATATTGTTAGGATTTAATATAGTTAATTTTTCAGTTAATGAATCTATACGATATTTATAATTATCAATTTTGTTAAAAATTATACTTTTCATCGTTTTAAGGTATTCTGCATTTTTAAATTTTAATGTATTAATTCTGATTACTGGATTATAATTTTTTACCATATTTTCATAATCGTTAATAATCACTTTATTTTTATTAATTATTTTTGATATAGCATATTTAAGTTCGTTATCAAGAATATTAATCTTATCTCTATAGTGATTTAATTTTACAATTGGAGATAACGTATTTATGCGAGCTTCAATATAATCAATTTTTTGGTATAATTTTTGTATATATTCTATCGTTTTTTCTATCATTCTCTCATTTAAGTATTCAAGATAACCAACTAATTTTGAATAATTTTCTGATAATATAAAGGCTGCTGCAGTTGGTGTTGCAGCTCTATAATCAGCAACGAAATCTATTATGGTAAAATCTCTTTCATGTCCTATTGCACTAACAACAGGTATTTCTGATTTAAAAACTGCCCTTGCAATATCTTCTTCATTAAATACTGATAAATCTTCTAAACTTCCACCTCCTCTACTTACAACAATAATATCGTATCTATCTATAAATTTACTTGCATTAATAATTGCAGACACAATTTTATTTTTAGCCTCTATCCCTTGAACAGGCACATTCCATACTTCAACATCAAATATTCCATTAGAGTTTTTTTTAGTAATTATAAAATCTCTAATAGCTGCTCCTTCTACTGATGTAATTAAAGCAATTCTTTTAGGATAAAGTGGCAATTTTTTCTTTATTTCATCTTTGAATAAACCTTCACTTTCAAGTTTTCTTTTTGTTTCTTCAAATTTTTGCCAGTAATCACCTACTGAGTCGTATAAAATTCTTTTTGCTATTAATTGGTAACTACCATCTACTTCGTATAATGTTATATCACCTATAACTTGAACTTTATCACCATTTTTAGGGATAAATACACTACTACCTATATTGTATCTTTTAAAGAAAGCAACTTTTATTTGGCAATTGCTCTCTTTTAACGAAAAATATATATGACCACTTGAAGCTCTGCTAAAATTAGATACTTCACCAACAACGCTAACTGTTTCTCTAAAATTACTTTCAATAATTTGCTTTATATGTTTCGTTAATTCTGAAACTGTGTATTTATTCATCTTCTTTACTTTTTTCTTTTTTATTTTCTATTATATATAAATCTTCACCATTTTTTTGCATACCTAAATCACGTCTAATCATATTTTCTAAAAATTCTTTATCTTTTTTTGCTAATTCAAGCTCCGTTTCTAATTCTTCAATTTTTTTATCCATTTCCATTATTTGCATTTCGTAACTTTGTCGTATATTAGTCATTTCTCTATACTTCATAAGTCCATTTTGTCCAAAAACAAGATATATTGCCATTAATGCAATAAGTATCGTTAAAATAATAGTATATTTCATTTATCCACCTAAAATAAAAGATTTTGCACTATTGAATAATTTATCATTATCATAAAAATAATTAATATTTTTCATTCCTCTAAACCAAGTATATTGCCTTTTTGCAAAATGGCGAGTTTGTTTTGATATTTCATAAATTGCTTTTTCTTCATCAATACTATTATTAATGTAGTCAATTACTTCTTTGTAACCTATTGCTCTAAATGCTGGGCAATCTACTGGAACACCATTATTTAATAATGTTTTAACTTCTTCCACCCAACCAGATTGCCACATTAATTTTGTTCTTAAATTTATATTTTCATACAGTTTATCTCGTTCTGGAGTCAAAACGCATATATAATACTTATATTTTGGATTTTTTTTATATTTAATCTGTGCCTCTGTAAAAGTTATCCCTAATCCTTCATATACTTCTAATGCTCTAACGATTCTAACAGGGTCATTACAACTAATCCTTGTAGCATAATCGTTATCTATTAAAAGTAATTTTTTATATAAATATTCAAGACCATATTTTTCAATATCAAGATGTAATGATTTTCTAATACTACCATCTATTTTTGGACAATCAAAAATACCTTCACTTAATGATTTTATATATAAGCCAGTGCCACCAACAATTACTGGAATTTTTCCTCTATGACGGATATTTTCAATAAGTTTTTCAGCATTTTCAACAAATATACCAGATGTATAACACTCTGTTGGCTCATTTATATCAATTAAATGGTGCTTAACTATTTGACGTTCATAATTAGTAGGTTTTGCTGTTCCAATATCTAACCCTTTATAAACTTGAAAAGCATCTGCACTTATTAATTCAATATTATCAAAATCTTTTGCTAATTTTAAAGCTATATTTGATTTGCCTGAAGCTGTAGGGCCTGTAATTATAAGATTTGTCATCTTAAAAACTTCCTTGCAAGCTCTTTTAATGACATAGAAAATATAATAGGCCTACCATGAGGGCAAGTTCCATAATTATCAGTATCAAACAATAATTCTAAAAGATAATTCATTTCGTATTTACTTAATTCATCTCCAGCTTTTATTGCAGATTTACACGAAAGTAATGCTCTTGGTGCGTCCTCTGTTTTTGATTTATTTGAAACGTATAATTCAGACACTATTTTTTTAAATATTTTTGAAATATCTTGCCTTACTATATTGTATGGGATTTTAGTAATTTCTATCTCATTGTTGCTTAGATAATTAAATGAATAACCGTAATCTTTTATTACGTCCTCATTTTCAATTACACTATTATATTCTTCTTCATTTAATGTTACATTTATAGTATCGTGTAAAATAATAGTTGTTTTTTCAATTTGTGCTTTCTTTTGTTCTTTTTCAAACAATATACGTTCATGAGCTGCGTGTTGATCAACAAAAAGAATTTGATTATCTGTTGTTTCACAAACTATAAACGAATTAGCAATTTGCCCTATAATATTAAAATCTATCTTATTTTTTACGTTATCTATATATTCATCTTTTTGAACATTTATATTGTTTACATAATTTTGAGAATTTGTATTATTTTCTTCAATATTATTATTTTTAGTAAAATTAACATCTAATAATTTACTATCTGATATTTCTGATAAATTAAAAACGTATTCAGCTTTATTTTCAACTTCTTCTTTACGATTTATATTTACGTCTATATCACTTAAGTTAATAATATTATCAGATATATCAATATCATCTTTTATTTCATAGTTTGATATTAATATTTTATCTTTAAATGATTTTTCAACAGCATCAGACACAATACAAAAAATATCTTTTGGTTTTTCAAAGCGAACTTCAAGTTTTGCAGGGTGAACGTTAGAATCCACTTCTTCTGGGTTAATATTTAAATCTACAACTACCATAGGATACTTTCCTTCTGGAATTAATCTAAAATAGGCTCTTATTACTGCTTGAACTAATGAAGTATCTTTTATAAGCCTGCCATTAACACCTAAAATTATGCCATCTCTTTTTAATCTATCACTATCTGCTGGCAATGTTGCTGCTACTGTTGCTTTTATAGAATTAAATTCAATTTCTCCTTTATAAAAACTTTTTCCAGAAAAAACTTTTGTTGCTTTCATACATATATCTTCATTGGCAAATACTTCAAAAATATTTCTACCATTTGAGATAAGAGTAATATCTATATTTTGATTAATTAAAGAGAAATGTTTAACAAACCTTGTTATTTCATTTTCTAACGAACGTGAGCTTTTTAAAAATTTTCTTCTTGCAGGAACGTTTTCAAACAGATTAACTACTTCAATTATTGTTCCTCTAAAAGATTGAACAGGCTTTACATCACTAACAAGAGCAAATCTACTTTTTATTTCGTAAGTTTGGTTATTTTCTGTTCCACTAATTAAGGAAAAATCACTTACTGATGATATTGCTGCTAATGCTTCACCTCTAAATCCAAAAGTATATGCAGAATATACATCTTCAACACTTTTTGCTTTACTAGTTGCAAAACGTTCTAAAGCAAGAGGTAAATCTTCTTTTTCTATACCTTTTCCGTTATCGGTAATTCTTATTAGTGATAATCCACCATCGGCAATCTCAATATTAATTTTAGTAGCACCTGCATCAATGGAATTTTCCATTAATTCTTTAACAACATTATAAGGACGTTCTACAACTTCTCCTGCTGCTATTTTTGATGCAACTTCTGGTGATAGTCTTTCAATAATAGGCATAAATTAACCTTTTAAAATCTTTTAAATACAATAATTGCTGACATACAATATAAGCAGTCAGCAATTAAAGAATATTTAAACTTAATATAATTTTATTAAATAGAATTGATTACTTAAACTCGCTAATAGCTTTATCAATTAATACAGTATCAAAACCACTAATCATCTTTCCATTAACAAATAAAGTAGGAGTTGAAGATATACCTAATTCTTTAGCTTGCTTTTCTGCATTTAAAACTTTATTTTTTATTTGCTCAGAAGCAACTAATTCTTTAAATTTCTTAGGGTTTCCCGATTTAGTCGCAAACTCATTAATTAAAACTACATCTGATTTTCCATGATTGGAAACATTATAAAGTTCATTGCCAAAATTTTTTCCTAAAGCCATACCTGCTTCAAATATTTTCGCTAAAATTTCTGCCTTTGGGTGCATATTTCTTAGAGGAAAATGCATTAAATAAACTACTACATCATTTCTATTTTTTAATTTGTTATGTAAATATTCGTTTGCTTTAATACAGTATGGACATTGAAAATCTGATACTTCAATTATAACATTTTTAGCACCTGCTTTTCCTAAAATAGGTGTAAGCCCATTTACATTAACATCTCTTTTAGAAAATTCAAAAGAAAGCTCTTTAGCTAAGCTACCCATATCTTTAACATTCATAATATCTGGTATAATGTATGCTCCATCAGAAAATATAAATTGTTCTCCTGCAAGTTCTTTTGGATTTTTCTTATCGTAAAATGATAATTTAATAAAATAATAGCCTTGTGGTTTATCTATTTTTTTTAAAATATCAACTTTAACAATAACATCAACACCATTTCTTATCTTCATACTTGATGCTATGTTTTTAGATAATGAATTTATTATTTCTGCTTCAGATGCTGCAATTGAAAAACTTGAGCTAATAAATACGAATAAAAAAATCAATAATAAATTTGTAAACTTTTTCATTATTTCTCCTTAATAATCACGTAATATAAATTAATTCTTAGATATTGATAACACACTACAATTAAAAGTTCAATGCTCTTAAAATTATATATTTAAGACCGTCCAGTTATCAATATAAGATAAAGGAGTTTATCAAGAAGATAAACTCCTTCTACAACATACAATTACACTAATCTTTTAATTAATGAAATTCTATCACCTGATAGAAATTTAATAGGTGGAATATCAATCATAGTATAACTTCCTTTTTGCAAAGAAATTGAAGCTCTACCACAAGAAACCATAATTTGAGCCGTAAGGGCTGGATTATCTATTCTCATATCAAAAGTTAATTTTTGATTAGATGTCAACCCTGAAGCTCCTGTTCTTTCCATTAAAACTCCATGAGAAGAATCACAAACTAAATCTAAATCTTTGCTACTTGGAACACTACGAACATCTAATGGATCTTTTGAAAAATATGCGTCTGCTGCTATTCTTGCTTTAACAGTTTCTAAATTTTCTCCTTCTTCAAGAACAACGTAAACTAAACGAGAGTGTCTTCCACCACCTATAGGAATAGTAATTGAAACTGCATCTGCTACACCAGCAATAGCCCTAGCTGCTGCTGAATGCCCCATAGATCTACCTCTACCAAAATTTGTAAAAGTTGTTCCTACTGGAACCATTGCCTCAAATAAAGTTCTCATAACAGAATCAGTGCCTGGATCCCAACCTGCTGCAGTAATAGCTACACAATTATTTTCTTCAGCAATTTTTCCTAAATTTTCAACCATTGATGATATATCTTCATGAATATCAAAACTATCAACAGTATTTACACCTTTTTTTAGATATAATGAATCATCGTCATAAGCATGTCTTGAAGGAGTGCAAATTAATGCAACATCAGGCTTACCTTTAGCCTCTATTAATTCTTCAATAGATGAAAATTCATCATTGCCTCTTAAATCTAACTTATTGTTACCAATAGATGAAGCACGCCTAACTACACCAACACATTCCATATCACTTGATGATTCTATTGCTTCAATAACGTATTTACCAATATTACCTAAACCATGAACAGCAACTTTAATTTTTGACATTAATTTCACCTTTTTACTATTTTAATATGTTCAAGAAAATTAAATACCATATTATAACATAATTTTCAAGATAACTAATCAATAAAAAGATATATAAATTAATATTCAATATTCTTTATATTTTTAGAAAAATTATTTAGTATTACACTATTATCTTGCCATCTTTCAGCACGAATTTTCTTTGCTTCAGCAACATCTTTTGCTTTTGCCATATTACTTGCAGTTACTTCATCTATATGAAATTCTTGTTCAACTAATTTTCTTATTTCTATATTTTTAATATTATTAACCCAAGCAGGATAACGAAATTTTAAGTTATCTCCAGTATCTTTTTTCTGCATTTCTTGCCTACCTTCATTACAGAATGCTCTTTTTACACTTTTTGCTTTAGGAACAAATTCCTTATCACACTTGATACATTTAATTCTATTTGGTGGCAAACATTTTGCCATTTCAACAAAATTTTCCATATCTTCTAACAAAAAGCCATACACTTTATATCTATTGTAAAATGCTACTGTTTGAATACCCATTTTTACTGCAAATTGAGCATAAGATATTCTTTTTTCTGATAAAATTACATCTAACTCTTTCATTAGCTTATCGTATGCTTTAATATTTTTTTGCCTAAGTTGTGCCACTATAAACCTCCAAATTAACAACGTTTTGTTATATCACATAATTAAAAATAATATATTACCATCTTCATTATGTCAACATTTTTCACAACTAACAAAATATATACTATTTTCATTTATTTATAATAGTTATTAAGAAATAGATTAAAAAATAATTAAACAATTTGTTAATCCTATAATATTATTTATTAGGCAAAAAACTACAACTATTAAAAAATACATCTTAAATCGTATTTGATTTTATAATTTTATTATGATATTTTCTTTTAAAATGTTTATTATGGAGTGATAAATATGAATAATTATAGTATTGGTTCTAAGCAATCATTAGTTGAAAGTTCTTCTATTTATATGAAACAAGTTTATATATGGATGACTTTAGGGCTTGCTTTAACAGGAGTTATTGCAATGTTTGTTGCAGATTCTCCATCAATAAGACAAGCTGTTATAGGCAATACTTCCATCTTTATAATATTGGTTATTGCTCAATTTGGTTTAGTAATTGGCTTAACAATGGCAATAAATAAACTTTCTGCAAGTGCAGCAACACTATTATTTTTAGTTTATTCAGCAATTTCAGGCATTACTTTTTCTTCTATATTTTTAGTTTATACTGCTCAATCTATATCTACAGCATTTTTTACTGCTGCTACAATGTTTTTAGTTATGAGTATTTATGGCACAGTTACAAAAAGAGATTTAACTTCATTTGGTAGCTTTCTTTTTATGGGTTTAATCGGAATAATTATAGCATCTATCGTTAATATTTTTTTAAAAAATTCTACATTAAATCTCGTTATTAGTTGTATTGGAGTTATTGTTTTTACTGGACTTACAGCTTATGACACCCAAAAATTACGTAGATATAGTGCAGAAATTGATATGAATGATAATGTAGCAGTAAGAAGAACGGTTATATTAGGTGCATTAACATTATACCTTGATTTTATTAATTTATTTTTAATGTTACTACAACTTTTTGGTGGTAAAAAAGAATAAATTAGGCGAGAAATTCTCGCCTTTTTTAATGACCTCTATACGCCTCGTAACTTTTTATCACTTTTTTTAAATACTCTTTAGTTTCGTTGTATGGTAAATTTTTTAACAACTCTTGATATACTTGGCTACTACTTAATAAATTAATATTTTTTATAGCATTTCTTAAATCTTTATTACTATTAAAAGCTCTTGCTATATTTCCAATCCCTGTATTGTAGGCTGCTATAGTGCAATATAATCTTGATTTCTTATTAATTATATTTTTCAAATAATTATGGTATATTAACGATAAATAAGCAGTGCCTACCATAATATTGTTTGAATAATCATATAAATAAGATGGGCTTAATAAAACTTCTCTTTCAAAAATGTATGATGATACAGCTCGTCCAGCATATATTGGCACAATCTGCATTAACCCATAAGCTGGTATATATGATGTAGCAAAAGGATTAAAAGAGCTTTCATTATGAATAACAGCATATATTAATTCATCTTCTATATTGTATGTTTTTGAATATTTTTCTATATATTGCTTATATTTAAACGCATTTCTATTAATTTCACCGTATGGAAACATTTTTTTTGTATTAATCTTTCCTTTAAAATACTTTACAATTTTATTTTTTTTAGTTTTATAAGTTAATATTTTGCCATTAGATAAAATTTCTTTAGATTTATATTCAAGAATATCATTATTTGGATAAAATTCATCTGTAGATATTAAAGCAATTATTGGTTCATCAAAATCATTATCGTAAACTGCATTAAGATTTGCTTCTTTCATACGGTTTTCAATTGATATGATTAATGGATCATTTTTATAAACACTTTCAATATTCATAGATATTAATTCAAAAATTTTATATTTAAAAAATCTTTCATCAATTATTTCAATATCTGACAAAGATTCTATTAATATAAAACCAGTTTCAAATTCTACGCTACTTCTTGTTTTTAGGTCAGAAGAATAATAAACCCATTTATTTTGAGATGTTAATAATGTATCACCCCAAATATCTCTTATTTTGTTTTTTAGTTTATAAATTTCATCTTTAGTAATTTTTTTATATTCTTTTATTTGAAAATCAATTTTTTTATTATACTCTTTTTTGTCCATACTAATATCATTTATAAAACTTTCACTAAATATAATTCTTTTGTTCTCTTCTGCGTAAGCATTTATACTAACAACAAAAAAACACAATATTATAAATATCTTATACATAATGTTAAACCTCTTTAAAAGAAAATATAACTTAATAAAAATCTATTTCAATC
>JAZSQT010000171.1:0-7959 GCA_045538075.1 Mucispirillaceae bacterium | reverse complement strand
TTTTATGTGTATAGCAACAAATAATAGAAAAGTGGTTATATAAATTTAGATTAATAATATTATTTTATATCTATTTATTAGCAATTATGGATTTTAAAGTAATTTTCAAGTTATCGTATTCTTCTTTTAATTCTCTTTTATACTTTATTTTTTCAACAAATTCTTGTGCGTTTTCTGCTTTAATATATTTTTCTCTACGATGTCCATTATCGTAATATCTATTATAATAATAAGTTCTATTACCAGAAGTTTTAACACTAACAGTTCCTGCTGGTAGAGTTTCAATTATCTCTAAAATTTCTTTCATTCTTTTTTCAATTTCAACTACTTTCATTTTGAACCCTATAAAATTATATGGAGCGAAGGGGGATCGAACCCCTGACCTCCACAATGCCATTGTGGCGTTCTCCCAAGCTGAACTACCGCCCCCTTTATACTAATATTAAATTAATGTCAATTTAATATAAAATCAAGGTAAATTCATGGTAAATATTGCAAGAAATAGTTATAAATTTTTTTTTACTGGATTACTTCGTCGTTACACTCCTCGTAATGACTGTTTTAAAGTCATTGACCCTTTAAAAGTCACTAGCGAGAAAAACGCCAGTTTTTCGTGGCAATCTATATATAATACAAAAAATTTCGTCATAAAATTTTTTGTATTCATAATCTAAAACTTGAAACAATAAATATCTTTAAATTTTATCAATAATATTGAAACGGTAACAAGATACATAAAGAATACAATTTTTGAACTCAGAAGTAATGACATATATTTATTCAATGCTTTTTGGGAGCTTTGGGCTTGTCCCCGAGCGAAGCGAGTTTGCGACCTTATTGAATAAATATATGGAATGTTTTTACTTCTGGTGAAAAAATTGTGTTCTTTAGGAAAAATAACTTTAAAATAACCATTACACTAAAATAAATTTACAATTATAAAATATATTTAAAATTTCGTCATAAAATATTATGTTAATCTTTTTTTCTGGATTACTTCGTCGTTACACTCCTCGTAATGACTGTTTAAAAGTCATTGCAATATACTAAATTTTCTATTAATAACGTTAATTTATAACTTTATATACTCTACCAATAGGATAATAATCTAAAACTAACTTAAAATTATTAGTAGGTTTATCTAAGAAATATAAATCAGTAAAAGCACTATTCTTGATAATGCTACTAAATAAGAAAGCATTAAAATACATATTATCAATATAATTTATCATCAAATTAACTTGAGATTTTTCTGTAAATGAAGAAAATTTACTCTCTTTGCCATTATTTGTATATGTTATGCTATCTACATAGCTACTATTTTTATCTACACTACCAGTTAACAAATCAATTTCCATACCACTACATATTGCTTTGTTATTATCAATAGACGAACAAGATAATGGCAAATAACTTTCTGGAAAGCTAATATTTTTTTCAGTATCGTAAGTGGCTATTGCACTAATAGGATAAAATTTTTCTATCATATCGTAAGTAATTAATAAGTATATATTATCATTATTTAATTTTTCATTATAATTATCTCCAATATCATTAATATCTTTTATACTCTTTATATCGCTAATACCTTTATTATTTAAGTAAGAAATAATTTTAAAAAGCTCACTTTGGTTGCCGTAAAAACTTTTTGCAATTAATTTTGTTTTTATCGTATTTTCTTTTAACCCACTATCAAACACCTTAAAGCCAGTAATATCACTAATAGCCAAACCGTAATCCCACCAAGAATATATAATTGAATTAGCTGGCAATTTATTTTTCATTTCTAAAAAAAGGTTATATATATTCTTGTTTACTGCCCCATTAGGAACGTATGAATAAGCCCAATTAATTGATGAAGAAATAGTAGCAATGCTAACAATAAATAATACAAATAGCCCAAATGCAAAAACAAACATTTCGTAAAAAGATTTTTTATCTTTTATTTTTTGAAATAACTTCATTTTGTTAGATAAGTAGCTTGATAGTAAAGTTAAAAAATAACCAAATCCTATGCCTACAAAAGCTCCTAAATATATAGTGCTTTTAGTATTATCAAAAAATGATGTAGCACCAAGAATTATAATTGGTGTAAGTGGTAAAGCTACTTTTAAATGAGTAACAAAAAAGATGAGAAAAAATAGTAGCCCTACTATTGCAACAAAGTAATTTAATGATACAAAGGTTAATAAACCTTTTAAAGTTTCTCTAACATTATCTATAGGACTTGATATTGTTGCTATTAATAAACTTTCGCTAAATATTTCATAAAAATATAATGGATTAGAAAATATAAAGTATATTAAAATAGAAAGTAGAATGTTTTTTATATTAAGTTTTAATATCTTTAAAAAGATAAATAATAAAACACCGTATAACAAATTTAACGTAATATTATTTTCTAACAAATAAAGCAAATTTACAGTAACACCTAATAAGGCAGAATATATAAATATTTGATAAACTTTCTTTGTTTTTTCTGTAAATAATATCAAACAAGAAGCAAGAAAAAGAAAAAATAAATTTAGAATATCTGTATCAAATCTGCCTATTGATGTTCTTGCAAAATATATTGGTGCAAAAGTTGCCGTTAAACTACCAAATATTCCAGCAATAGGGTATCCAATAACAAAAAAATAAATACATAATGGAATAATAAATAAAGAAGACAAAATAATAGTTAAATATATAGCACTATTATAATAATCAATGCCAGTAATACGGCTAAAATAATATAAAATTATACTTAATAGATTAGTATTATTACTACTTTCAACTTTATCTGGATAAAAAACTTTTTCGTCAAAATTACTCTTTGTTTCTATATCTTTTGCATATCCAATATACTTATACGTATCAACACTGCTCATTATAGGCGTGTTATCTACAAAAAAAGTATCTTTATTTTTTAGCCATACTTCATATTGCGAACTTCTTGCGTATATTGATAAAAATACGACGCATATTAATGCAAATACGAAAAACAAAAGAGTAATTTTGCCTTTTTTTTGAGGAAAGCAAAAGTAAGGTGCTAATTTTTCTATTTTAATATCCTATTTTTAATTTACGTAGTTATTTAATATAAATTTGTATAATAATCTAACGCCAAAGCCAGATGCACCTAAATTAAATATAGGGTGAGCTTTTTCAATATAAGCAGTTCCAGCAATATCTATATGCACCCATGGATAGTTATCTACAAATTGTCTCAAAAATAATGCAGCGTGAATTGCAGAACCTTCTCTTTTAAATGTGCTCATATTTTGAATATCTGCAACGGGACTTTTTAACCCACATTCATAATCTGCAAATAATGGCAACTCCCAAATATCTTCACAAGTTTCGTAAGCTGCATCGTCAAACTGTTTGCTTAAAAATTTTCTGTTAGTAAAAAGACCGGCACAATAAGGACCTAAAGCAATAACGCAAGCTCCAGTAAGAGTTGCTATATCAACAATAACTTCTGGGTCTTTTTTTGTAGCCATATATAACGCATCTGCCAAAATAAGCCTACCTTCTGCATCAGTGTTCATAACTTCTATAGTTTTTCCAGCGGCAGAAGTTAATACATCACTTGGCTTAATAGCGTTACCGTTAATGCTGTTTTCTGCTAAAGGAATAAATGTATTTATATTTACTCTCAAATTAGTAAGAGCAACGAGCCTTGATACTGCAAACATAGTTGCTGCTCCAGCCATATCTATTTTCATAGTTTCCATAGAGCCAGAAGGTTTTAAATTGTAGCCACCAGTATCAAAAGTTATACCTTTTCCTACAAGGGCGATATTGCTATTTGTGTCTGGGTTGCCTATATATTCAAGTTGTAAAAAGTATGGTCTATTGCTACTACCTCTGCCTACAGCTTCAATTAAGTTAAGGTTGTTTTCTACAATTTTAGCTTCGTCCCAAACAGTAACTTTTAAATTGTCTGGAGAATTTTCTAACACGAATTTTACAAACAATTCTGGAGTAAGAAAATTTGATGGAGTATTGATTAAATCTCTCACCATATTAACATTATCAAAAATAGTATTTAATTCTTCGCCCTTTTCATCTATAAATTTTTTGAGTTTTAACATACTCGTAATAATCTCAATTTCGTTAATGCTATAGTTATCTTTTTTAGTTTTATACTTATCAAAAGAATATAAACCAAACATCAACCCTTCAATAAAACCTTGAGTGCTTGAAAAATCACGTTTTTCATTATAAATATCTTCAAAAGAAATTAGAGATATAGAAGAAATTTTATCATTTCTTAAAATTTTTGCCATTTTTGAGCCTAAAGCCATATAATCTTTAGCAAATTCTTGCTCTTTTGGAGCGTTAACTAAATAAATTTTCTTTATTTTTTTGTTTACTTCCATGTAAAAACTTTTTATTTCTTCATCTTCAAAGTTGAAATAATCTGTTCTTATAATTTCATGTAGTTCATCGTCTAATTTTTTTCCAGTAATAAGACGTAAAGATTGTATGTTTTTATATACTGGAATAATGATAGCGTCTTTTCTTGAGTGGGTGGCTATCTTTCTTCTGCAAGATATTTTCATAATAAAGTTACCTCGTTAATATATATAATTTTTCTCAACAAATAATACAAAAAATTTCATCATTGTCCTAAAGTCATTTCAATAGTAATTTTTTTAATTTCCAAAAAGTTAATAATCTTACGATATATTCTTTATTTCTTCAATTTTTAACATTTCTTTTACAAAATACTTAATATTATCTTTTGCATCTTTCTTCTTTTTATTCCATGTAATCATATCAACTATAATAATTGCTGATTTTTTTAAAATTTACATATTATGCCTATTAAATTTAAGTATTATCACATTTTTAGCAAAAAAATTTCAAGTATTTCCTATTAAAATATTACAATTTTAAAACCTTTTCAATTGTTAAAATCATTATTTTTTTATTCTTATTTATCAGTGGTTTATCAAGATTTTCTTGCCTAAAGCCAAAAGGCAAGGAGAAAATTATGAAAACTTATGACAATGAAAAATTTTTAAGGCAATTAAACCTTGAAAAAGAACAGCTATCTTTAGGTTACGAAAAAAAATCTAAAATTTTAGAAGATAATATTTTATCTTCAAGAGAATCTGCAAATTTTTATGGTGTTGCACTACTTAAAAAGTATATTGAACCATTATCTATTTCTATTAAAAATGAAATTGAAAAAAATAAAAAATCTAAAGGTCGCAAAAATGATGCCCTAAAGTTTTTAGAAGAATTTGAAAATATTGAAATAGTAGCTTATCTATCTTTAAGACAAGTGTTAAATAGCATTTCAAATGAAATATCGTTATCTAAACTATCTATAAGTATAGGCAACTTGTTAGATAAAGAATTGCAGATTTATAAATTAAAAAAAGAGTATCCAGAAATTTATAAGAAAATAGAAAAATTCTATAACAAGAAAACCGAAAATTATCGCTATTTGTATGTAAACAAAATTTTAAAAGAAAAAAAATTACATCATAAAAGTTCATCATCAAACTTGAAAGTTCAAGTGGGAACTAAACTAATTGATATAATATCTAGTAACTTAAATATTATCAAAATTAACATAACAATAGATAAGTGGACTTCAAAACAAATAAATACAGTCTCAGCAACTAAAGAATGTTTAAATATAATAAAGGATTATAAAAATAATATTCTTCTTACACCAGAGTATTTGCCTATGATTGTGCCACCTAAAAATTGGACAAATCCTTATAATGGAGGATATTATAGCTTTGAAAAACAATTATATCTCGTAAAAGCAAGGTTTGATGAGAAAAAATATTTATCATTTTTAGATGAGAATAAAGAAAATATGCCAATATTATATAATTCTATTAATGCCTTGCAAAATACAGCCTTTAAAATCAATAAAAAAGTATTAAATGTAATGACAGAAATGTATGAAAAATCTATAGGTGATATTTTGCCTAAAAAAGTTGCAAAAAAATTGCCAGTATGCCCTATATGTAATAAAAATGTAGAAACAAATAACAAAAAAGATAAGCATATATGTTTCTTAAATAAAGAAAACAAAGAAAAATTTATTAAATGGAAAAAAGAAGCAGATGAAGTTAAATCGTATAATAATAGCCTTTTTGGTAAACAAATACAAATTTCAAAGATTTTATATTTAGCTCACAAATTTAGAGATGAAGATGAAATTTACTTTCCGTATCAACTTGATTTTAGAGGTAGAGCTTACGCTGTAACGAGTTATCTACAGCCTCAAGGAAGCGATTTTGCAAAAGGGCTTTTAACTTTTGCCGTTAAGTTGCCTTTAATAGATTTTGATAGTGTAAAATGGCTTGCAATTTACGGAGCAAATCTATATGGCAACGATAAAATATCATACGATGATAGGCTTTTATGGGTGTTAGAAAATGAAGAAAATATTATTGAATCAGCAAAAAATCCATTAAAAAATACTTGGTGGACGAAAGCCGATAAACCTTTTCAATTTTTAGCATTCGTTTTTGAATGGAATGAATATATTGAAAGTTGCTTAAAAGAGGAAGTTTTTTATTCATCACTTCCAATTGCAATGGACGGCACTTGTAACGGATTGCAAATTTTTTCTATACTAACAAGAGATAAAGATGCAGGCATTGCAACTAACCTTATAGATAGCACAAAACCTATGGATATATACGGAGTAGTAGCAGAAAAAGTAATAAAAACTCTTGAATATAAAAAACTTAAAGGCGAAATAAAGTATAAAAAAGATAATAAAAATATTTTATACGATGAAAGAATATTATCAAAACTACTTCTTGATTTAGGAATAGATAGAAAAACTACTAAACGTCAAGTTATGACATTGCCTTACGGAGCTACCCAAAATAGTTGTAAAGAATATACTTACGAATGGCTATTAAACAAGAAAGAAGAAAATAAAAATAGTGAAATATTCAAAAATTATGACAATTTATTCGTTATAGCTATATTTTTAAGTCAAATTATATGGCAATCAATAAGTGATACCTTAATTGGAGCGAAAAAAGCAATGGAATACTTAAAAAATATAGCAGAAATTGCAACAAATAATAAATTGCCTCTTTCTTGGACTACTCCAATTGGGTTTAAAGTAGTTCAAGCCTATAAAGAGGAGAAAAGACGGCGAGTAAAGGCTCTTTTAGGTGGTAGTATTACTTTTATTAGCCTAAAAGAAGAAACATCTAAAATTGATGTAAGATTTCAAAAAAATGGCATTAGTCCTAATTATATCCATAGCCTTGATGCTGCTGCTATGATGAAAACTATTGATATTTGTTTAAATAAAGGCGTAACTTCTTTTTTAGCAATACACGATAGCTTTGCAACTCATGCAGCTAAAGGAAATATTTTAGCAAGTAGCATAAGAGAAGCCTTTTACAACATATTTCAAGAAGATTTACTTGAAAAATTTAAAAATGAAATATTAAAAGGTGTTAATAATGAAATAAGTAAAAAATTAGACGAAACAATAGAAAAAGGTAGTTTAAATTTAGATGATATTTTACGAAGTAAATACTTTTTTGGTTAATTTAATATCTTTTATTTAGAATATTAATATAAGAGTTGCTAAACTATTTATTAGCAACTCTTTTTTTATTTGTATCAATAAGTTATGTCTAAAAAGCAAGCATTTAGTATCACTATAGAATAAAGGAGTGATAGTGGATAAAGAAAAAATAAGAGACAATTTATTTAATGCTAATGTAAAGGAAGTTAGCAATTGTGTAATGGCTGTTGCAAATGGAATGCAAAATTATAAAAATCATATTCAGTTACTATCTCTTGCATACGGTTTTATTACTTGGTGTAAAATTACGAAACAAAACCCACAAGACGTTTTTTTAGCAATTGATAATATTTCAAAATATCATGGAGGAATACGCCCAGAATTTTTAGCTGTAGAAAATTACTTGAAAAAAGAAGTAATAAGTAATGTAGAAAATATCAAATAAT
>JAZSQT010000053.1:0-47889 GCA_045538075.1 Mucispirillaceae bacterium | reverse complement strand
TTGTCCTTCCCCTTTCCTTTCTGGGAGCCAAGGAGTTGTAGCTAAGTGTTGTCTTCCTAAGACCGCTTGGCCTCCGACTTCCTAAAAATAGGGGGCGTAGTTCAGTTGGTCAGAACGCTGGCCTGTCACGTCAGAGGTCGCGAGTTCAAGTCTCGTCGTCCCCGTCTTAAAGCCTTGCATGTGCAAGGCTTTTTTTATTTCTAATTTTATTAAGTTGTATCTCTATGTATATTTGAATTTTTCATTTTTTTATTTTTTTGATAAGATAAATAAAAAGGAGTCGAGTATGGCGATACCAGTTAACAGACGAAGGGAGAAATAAGTGGTTGCCTAGTAAAGTTCAAAAGACTATGTATAATCGTATTAGTTGGCAAAACAATATTTAAAGAATGCAGGGTTAATAGACCCTTTTGAGAAAGGTTCATTTGTCATAACTCAAAAATGATTAAATATATTAAAAGATAAACCCACAAAAATAGATGCACTTTTTTTGAAAAAATTAGATAGAGATACTTTATCAGAAACTAAAAAAGAACAAATAGACATTAATATTTTCTTGGTTTAGATATACTAAAGAATGAAAAGTAGTATATAAAATGTATAAGATATATAAACTTGGTTTATATTTTTTATATATACTTTAAAAATAGAATTTTAGGAGTATGTTAGATGATTAATGAAAAAACGGATTTCTATATATTTAGCTCAAATTATAAATTAGCCAAAAGAAACTTTTACATTGATTGAAAAAGGTGCTGATAAATGGTTAAATTGGCATGAAAGAGAAACTTTATCAATGAAAGAAAAAATTACTAATAATTCATTATAGTTTTATATTATAACATAAAAGTCAGCAAATAATTGTTGTAATAAAGAATTATATAAAAGAATAATTAAATTAACAAAGAATTGTAGAACAAATGTTATTAGTAGTAAAATAAAATAATCCAATGGATATTATAAAGGGAGTAAGAAATTACTCCCTTTTCTATTGTTTTGATTTATGTTACTAAAATTTTTCTGAACTTAAAAACTATCTTACTACTTTCAATAACATCTTAAAAATATCAACAAACTAAAAATAAGCATAATTTTATTTATTAATTTTTATGAATAAGTCTAAATTTTAAAAATTTACTTAAAAGCGTATTGACTTTTTTTATAAAATAATATACTACTATTTAGACCTAAATGGTAGAGTTTATTTTGAATTTATTATGAGGTTATTATGAGAGTAGCAGAAAATATTACTAAATTGATTGGTAATACTCCATTAGTTAAAATTAATGGGTTAAATACTGGAAAAGCAGAAATTTATGGCAAATTAGAGATGTTTAATCCTTTATCAAGTGTAAAAGATAGGCTTGGACTTGCTTTAATAGAAGATGCAGAAAAAAAAGGCATATTAAAAAAAGGTGGCGTAATAATTGAACCTACAAGTGGAAATACTGGTATAGGTCTTTCTTATGTTGCAGCTGTTAAAGGATATAAAGTTATTCTTACTATGCCTGAAACTATGAGTGTTGAAAGACGTAAACTTTTAAAAATTTTTGGTGCAGAAATAGTATTAACTGAAGGTGCAAAAGGTATGTCTGGTGCTGTTGCAAAGGCTGAAGAACTTTTAAAATCTACAGAAGGTGCTTTTATGCCACAACAGTTTGCAAATAGTGCCAATAAAGAAATACATAAAGCCACTACTGCTAAAGAAATTTGGGAAGATACAGACGGAAAAATTGATATTTTCGTTTCTGCTGTTGGAACTGGTGGAACACTTACTGGAGTAGGAGAGTTTTTAAAAGAAAAAAATCCAAATATAAAAATAGTTGCTGTTGAACCAAAATCGTCTCCTGTATTATCTGGTGGAAAAGCTGGACCTCATAAAATTCAAGGTATTGGAGCTGGATTTATTCCACAAGTTTTAAATACAAAAATTATTGATGAAATTATTTTAGTTGATGATGGTGAAGCTGGAGAAACCTCAAGACAAGCAGCTAAAAAAGAGGGTTTACTTATTGGTATATCTTCTGGAGCTGCATTAAAAGCTGCTATTGATTTATCAAATAGAGAAGAAAATAAAGACAAAAAAATTGTAGTTGTTATTCCAGATACTGGTGAACGTTACTTAAGTACATGGTTATTTGATGAGGCTTAATATGAGTAAAAATTATAATTTAGAAACATTAGCAATACATGCTGGTAGCCAGCATAATCCAATTACAAGAGCTAGGGCGATGGATATTTGTAGGTCGTCATCGTTCATTTTTAATTCTACAGAGCAAGCAGCAAACTTGTTTGGATTAAAAGAATTAGGCAATATTTATAGCCGACTTACTAACCCTACAGTTGCAGCCCTTGAAGATAGAGTTACTGCTCTTGAAGGTGGTATGGCTTCAGTTGCTGTTGCAAGTGGCACAAGTGCCATACATTATACAATAATTACTATTGCATCAAGTGGTGATGAAATTGTTACTGCGTCAAATTTATATGGTGGCACTTATACTATGTTTGATGCAATATTACCTCAACTTGGAATAAAAGCTAATTTTGCAGATATTAATAATATTGATACTTTTGAAAAAGCAATTAACGATAAAACAAAACTTATTTATATTGAAACTATTGGCAATCCGTCTTTAGATGTGGCTGATATTGAAGCAGTATCTAAAATTGCAAAAAAATACCATTTGCCGTTAGTAGTAGATTCAACTTTTACTACTCCCTATTTATTAAAAGCTATAGAGCATGGAGCTGATATTGTAATTAACTCTCTTACAAAATGGTATGGAGGGCATGGCGTATCAATAGGCGGGATTATAACTGATTCTGGTAATTTTGATTGGAAGAAAGATAATAAATTTAAACTTTTTACTGAACCAGATAACAATTATCATGGACTTCGTTGGGCTTACGATTTGCCAGAAAGCCTTTTGCCTATTGCTTTTGCCTTAAGAGTTAGAACTGTTCCTTTAAGAAATTTAGGAGCGTGCTTATCTCCTGATAATGCGTGGCAAATAGCTCAAGGTATTGAAACTTTGCCTTTAAGAATGGCTCGCCACTCAGAGAATGCTTTGCAAGTTGCAAAATTTCTAAAAAATCATAATCAAGTTGCATGGGTTAGATATCCTGGTTTAGATGATGATCCAAGCCATAATATTGCAAAAAAATATTTAAAAAATGGTTTTGGTGGTATGGTTGTTTTTGGCGTAAAAGGTGGTAGAAGTGCTGGAGAAAAATTTATAAACTCGTTAAAACTTTTTTCTCATCTTGCAAATGTTGGTGATGCAAAATCTCTTGCACTACATCCAGCAAGCACGTCTCATTCTCAAATGTCTGACACGCAACAAATAGAAGCTGGTTTGCCACCAGAGTTAATAAGGCTTTCTATTGGTTTAGAACATATTGATGATATTATTAACGATATTAATCAAGCCTTAGGATAGATAATGAAATTTTCTACACGAAGCCGTTATGGACTACGGTTTATGATTGAGCTTGCCACAAGAAGTAATTGTGGCAGGCCTATTTTATTGAGAGAAGTATCTTTATCTCAAGATATACCAGAAAAATATCTATCTAAAATAGTATTACCATTAAAAACTGCTGGTTTTATTATTTCTGCCCGTGGAGCAAAAGGAGGTTATATTTTAGGTAAAGATGCAAAAGATATTACTGCCTACGATATTATAAAGGTATTAGAAAGCGATATTGCACCAGTAGATTGTATTAACACTAAAAATTGTAATAGATATAAAGTATGCTCTGCAAAAGATTTTTGGTCAGAATTAAATGGTGTAGTTATAGATTTTTTAAAATCTAAAAATTTACAAAATTTATCAGAAGAAAATTTAAAAATACAAAGTGATAGTATGTATTATATATAAATCAAATGTCCTATACCGTAAAATACGGTATAGGAAAATATTTTTACTTGTTTAATAAAGGAAAACCTAATTCTTGTCTTTTTTCTAAAAACTTTTCAGCACAAATTTTTGCCAATGCTCTAACCCTTGCAATATATCCAGTTCTTTCAGTAACAGATATAGCACTCCTTGCATCAAGAAGATTAAAAGTATGGCTACATTTTAAACAGTAGTCGTAAGCAGGAAGTGGCAAGTTGTTTTCTGCAAGACGTTTACATTCCCTTTCATAAGTATCAAAAAGGTTAAATAAAGTAGGAACATCTGCTTCTTCAAAGTTGAATTTAGAAAATTGAACTTCATTTTCATGATAAATTTGACCGTAAGTAACGTTCTTATTCCATTTTACATCAAAAATAGATTCAACTTGTTGCAAATACATTGCAAGCCTTTCTAAGCCGTAAGTTAATTCTCCAGAAACTGGCTTTAAATCTATTCCACCTGCTTGCTGAAAATAAGTAAATTGGCTAATTTCCATTCCATCAAGCCAAACTTCCCAACCTAATCCCCAAGCACCTAATGTTGGAGATTCCCAATCGTCTTCAACAAATCTAATATCATGCTCCAAAGGATTTATGCCTATTGCTTTAAGGCTATCAAGATATAACTCTTGAATATTATCGGGAGACGGTTTTAAAATCACTTGAAATTGGTAATAATGTTGCAACCTATTAGGATTTTCTCCGTAACGACCATCAGTTGGACGGCGACTATTTTGGACGTAAGCAACATTCCATGGTTCTGGACCAAGACACATTAAAAAAGTTGCTGGATTAAATGTTCCAGCTCCAACTTCATTGTCGTAAGGCTGATATATAACGCAACCTTTATCTGCCCAATATTTTTGTAATGTCATTATAACATCTTGAAAATACATGATTATCTATTTCCTCTTTTTGCAGCAGCAATTAATGGTAATGAATGAAGTTTTATAAAACCAGTAGCATCACTTTGATTGTATGCTCCCTTATCATCGTCCATTGATACAACCATCATATCGTAAAGAGAGTATTGAGATTGCCTTGAAATACAAGTAACATTACCTTTATATAATTCTACTTTTACTTTACCTGTAACGTATTCTTGAGATTTTTCAAGAAATGCACGTAAACAATCCATTTCAGTGCAATACCAGTATCCATTATATACTAATGTTGCAAATCTTGGCATAAGAGTTTCTTTCAAATTAATAACGCTACCTTCAAGAGTAAGCCCCTCTAAATCTCTATGAGCAGCCATTAAAATTGTAGCTCCTGGAGTTTCATAAACACCTCTTGATTTCATACCAACGTAACGGCTTTCTACCATATCAACTCTACCAATACCGTTTTCTGAACCAAGTCTATTAAGTTCTTTTAACATTTCATAAGGTGATAAACTTTTGCCATTTAATTTTGTAGCTTCACCTTTTTCAAATTCAATTTCAATAACAGTTGCTTTATCTGGAGCATTTTTTGGACTAACTGTATATTCAAACATATCATCTGGTGGAGTAGTTGCTGGATCTTCTAAAATTCCGGCTTCAAAACTAATATGCATAACATTTTCATCACTTGACCATGGTTTTGAAGCAGTTGCTTTTACTGGAATACCATGTTCTTCTGCATAAGCCATAGCTTCTGCACGACCTTTTATAACGTTAAAAAACTCTGGCATTCTCCATGGAACTATAACTTCTAAATCTGGAGCAAGAGCAGCAGCTGTAAGCTCAAAACGAACTTGGTCGTTACCTTTTCCAGTTGCACCATGGGCAAAATATTTTGCTCCAGTTTTTCTTGCAATATCAACTATACCCTTTGCTATAATAGGACGTGCAAGAGATGTGCCTAAGTAATATCTACCTTCATAAAGAGCATTAAATTTAATTGCAGAATAAACAAACTCTTTAACGAAATCTTCTTTTAAATCTGCAACGTAAAACTCTTTTGCACCTGATTTCATAGCCTTTTCTTCTATGGCTTTCCAATCACCACCTTGACCTACATCAGCAACGAATGCAACAACATCATAACCTTTATTATCTAACCATTTTAAAATAACAGACGTATCTAAACCACCAGAATACGCTAAAACAACTTTTTCTCGTGCCATAATTAATTATCTCCCATACAATCTATCATAATTGCTTTTTGTATATGTAATCTATTTTCTGCTTCCTCAAATATAACAGAGGCTTTACTTTCTAAAACTTCTTCGCTAACTTCTTCACCACGATGAGCTGGTAAACAGTGCATAAATACAGCATTTTTATCGGCATTTGCCATAAGTTTTGTATCAACTTGAAAGCCTGCAAAATCTTTTATCCTTTTTGCTGCTTCATCTTCTTGACCCATACTTGCCCATACATCAGTATAAACAACGTTTGCATTTGCTACTGCTTCATAAGGGCTATCTGTTAATATTAAATTTGCTCCTGTATTTTTTGCAACATTTTTAGCATTATTATATATATCCATATTTACTGTATAATCTTTAGGAGAAGCAATAGATAAATCAATACCAAATTGTGCACAACCATTAAGCCATGAATGAGCCATATTATTGCCGTCTCCAATATAGGCAACTTTTATACCTTTATAAGTGCCGAAAATTTCTTTAATAGTCATAATATCAGCCATAATTTGACAAGGGTGATACTCATCAGTTAAGCCGTTTATAACTGGAACTGTTGAAAATTCAGCCAATTCCTCAACTCTATTATGACCAAATGTGCGTATCATAATACCGTGAACGTATCTTGATAAAACTCTTGCAGTATCTTTTATCGTTTCTCCTCTGCCAAGTTGAATATCTGAACTACTTAAAAATAAAGGATTACCACCAAGTTCACGACAACCAACTTCAAAAGAAATTCTCGTTCTTGTAGATGATTTTTCAAAAATTAAGGCAATACTCTTGCCTTGCAAATGGTTGTGTAATATGCCTTTTTTTCTATCTTCTTTAAGTTTTATCGCATTATCAATTAATGTTTTTAATTCTTCTGGTGTTCGTTGTAGTAACGTCAAAAAATCTTTTTTCATTTTTCATTATCTTCCAAATATTTAACTGCTTTTATAAATCTATTGGCTCCATCTCTTAATTCTTCATCGCTAATATTTAGAGGAGGGTATAAACGAACAGAATTATTACCAGCAGTAATTACGACTAAATTATGTTTAATACAACTTTCAAATAACTTTTTAGACTCAAATTTAGTTTCTATACCGATTAATAAACCTTCTCCCCTAATAGTGCAACTATCTTTGAGAGATGATTTTATAATATCTTTTAATAAATTTCCTTTTCTTACTACATTTTCTAAAAAATTTTCTTTCGTAAGCTCTTCTATTACTTTAATAGCAGCAATACAAGCAACGTTATTACCTCCAAAAGTTGACCCATGAGTGCCTACAGTCATATATTCTGCAATACGATTTTTTGCTACAAAGGCACCCATTGGAATACCATTTGCCATTGCTTTTGCTAAAGTCATAATATCTGGTTCTATATCGTATAATTTATGGGCAAAAAATTTACCAGTTCTACCATAGCCTGTTTGCACTTCATCAACTATTAATAATATATCGTTATCGCTACAATAAGAACGCAAATCTTTTATGTATTGTTTATCTGCAGGGATAACTCCACCTTCACCTTGAAAAAGCTCAAGTATAATCGCAGCAACATCACCAAAAGTAGTAATTTGTTTTAATGCTTCAATATCGTTATAAGGAGCATATATGTTGTAAGGTGCTATAGGAGTAAAGCCAGCTTGAACTTTATGTTGAGCTGTAGCAGAAAGGGTTGCATAAGTTCTACCGTGAAAAGAATTATACATTGATAAAATTTTATATCTGTCGCCATTATATTTTTTGTTGCCATATAATCGTGCTAATTTAATAGCACCTTCATTAGCTTCAGCTCCAGAGTTGCAAAAAAATACTTTTCCGTCAAAACTATTATCTGTAATAAGTTTAGATAATTCTTCTTGTAATGGTGATAAAAACAAGTTTGATGTATGAATTAATGTATTAACTTGGTTACAAATTGCTTCATTAATAGATTTATGATTATGCCCTAAATTTGTTACAGATATACCAGAACCAAAATCAAGATATTTTTCTCCATTATCTGCATATAACCAAGCACCATCTCCCTTTATGAAAGATAAAGGAAAACGTGCATAATTTTCCATCAATGATGACACAATTTTACCTCAATAATTATTGTTTTAGTTCAAATAAAATTATATAAACTATAATTCTTAAAAAATCAATTTTTGATTGATAAAAATATAAATATAGTAGATTTTTAAAAATACTGGATAAAATTATCTTTTTTGCTATAATAATTTATAATCAATGTTAGGACGGCGTAAAATGTTAGATTCTACTTTAAGAGTAAAACTTGAAAATGTGAAGAAACTTATACGCCGAAATGCCAAAATTCCATTAGAAAAAGTTTTATCAAAACTTCACCCAGCAGATATTGCATTAATCGTATCAAATTTAAGTGATATTGATAGGAAAAAAATATGGTCTTTTATTACAGATAAATCACGTGTTGCAGAAATTATTTTGCAAATGGACGATGTTGATATTGTGAGAATTTTCACAGAATTAGATCCAAAAATTGCAGCAGAACTTTTATCTGAAATGGAAAGTGATGATGCATCATTCGTTTTGAGGCTTATTCCAAAAGATACTCAACAAAAATTTTTGCAATACATATCTAAAGACGAGCTTTTAGATGTTGAAGAGTTGCTCCATTATCCTGAAGGGTCTGCTGGCTCTATAATGAATACTGCATATTTTGCTATGCATTCAGATACTACTGTAAAAGATGCTACAAAACTTCTTCATAAAGCAGAACATCTTGAAATGGTATTTTATCTATACGTTATAGACGATGAAAAACGGCTTGTTGGCGTTTTATCTTTAAGACAATTGATATTAAATCCACCAGAAAAAAAATTATCTGAAGTAATGATTAGTGATGCTGTTTCTGTTTCTGTTACAGATACAGAAGATTACGTTGCAGATTTAGTAGAGAAATACGACTTTCTTGCACTACCAGTAGTTGATGAGCAACATAGAATTTGTGGTATCATCACTTTTGACGATGTTATTGATATTATTAAAGATAAAGCCTCTGAAGATATTTATGCTATGGCTGGTGTAAAACAAGAAGAAATGATGTTTGATAACCAGCCTTTTAAAGTTGCAAGAATTAGATTGCCATGGTTACTTGTAACCTTTGTTGGCGAACTTTTTGCAGGTTTTGTTATCACATTCTTTCAAGGCAAACTTAATGACTTTTTAATATTTGCTACTTTTATGCCTATCGTTATGGCAATGGGTGGAAATGTTGGTAGTCAAGCTGCAACAATTATCATAAGAAGTGCAGCATTAGGAAAAGTAGATTTATCTAATGTGTTTAAAGTCGTTTTTCGTGAATTACGAGTTGGTATTATTATGGGTATTGTAATTGGAGCATTATTAGGGTTTGTAGCTCCAATATGGGGAGTTGATGCTAAAATTGGCTTAATATTAGGCACTGCAATATTTTTTGCTATGATTTTTGCTTCTCTAACTGGTGCATTAGTGCCAATTACTCTTATGAAGATGAAGTTGGACCCAGCTGTTGCTTCTACTCCATTTATTACTGTTTTAAATGATATTACTGGGTTGACAATATATTTTGCTGTTTCTCTATCTCTACTTATGATACTATAATTTATGGAAAGAAAATTTACAGAATCTATTATATATAGGGTGATTAAATATTCTGATAATTCTGCTATTGCCTTTAGCTTTTCTAAAGAATATGGCAAACTAAAACTTTTTATTCCAAAAGCGTATTCAAAAAAAAATGGTATATTATCTTTCGTTCCGGGTGAGATTGATTTTTTAAAAAAAGATAATTCTGATTTAAATAAATTATACTCCTTTCGTCCAAATCCAAATTATAAATACTTTATTGAAGAACCTATTATATATTTGAGATTAACATTGATTTTTGATGTTTTTGATAATTTATATGATGTTTCACAAAAAGAAGATATTTTATGGAATATGATTTTAAGATTACGTCAAGATAATGTTTACAATGCTACTATCTTTATAATATACACACTACTAAAAAAGTCTGGATATATGTTTGAATTTTATCATTGTCAAAATTGTGGCTGTGAAATTAATGGTAATGCTACATTAATTGACGGATTTACTTATTGTAAAACTTGTAAAAATAGTGGTTACATAAAAATTAATACAGATGATTTGTTAATATTAAAGGCGTTGAATAATACAGATTTATATAAAAAATTAAAAATAACTTTACGTAAAGAATTATCTATTTTAGAAATATTTATTAAACATATAGAAGTATCAACAGGAAAGGGACTTAAAAGTTTTTCAACTTTTAAATCCCTTGTTTCATCTTTATAAACTATTCACTGCTACTATCTTCTTGTCTCATGTAAGGAAATAACAATACTTCTCTAATAGTATTTTTTCCAGTAAGTAGCATAACAAGTCTATCAATACCCATGCCGGCACCAGCTGTAGGAGGCAAGCCGTATTCTAATGCTCTAATGTAATCATCGTCCATCATACATGCTTCTTCATCGCCACTATTTCTTGAATCAACTTGTTTTTGAAATCTCTCTCTTTGGTCAATAGGGTCATTAAGCTCGTTAAAACCGTTAGATAATTCCATTCCAGCAACAAATAATTCAAACCTATCAGTAAGCAAGCTATTATCTTCTTTAGATTTAGCAAGAGGAGAAATTTCTTTTGGATAATCAGTTATAAAGGTAGGATTAACGAGTTTATCTTCTACAAGCAAATCAAAAAGCTCTTGAATGATTTTGCCTTTGCCCCAAGATGATTCAACTTTTATCCCTTTTTCTGTAGCTAATTTTTCAGCAGATTCTCTTGAAACAAGATTTTCTTTAGAAATATTTGCAAACTCAACTAAAGAATCTTCCATGCTAATACGTTTCCATGGTCTTGTTAAATCAATTTTTTTGCCGTCAAATTCAAAATAATCAGCATTGTTAATATTTTTAGCTAAATCACAAATAAGCTCTTCAATCATATCCATTAATGTATGGTAATCAGCGTATGCCATATACCACTCAATCATAGTAAATTCAGGATTATGTTTAGTATCAACACCTTCGTTTCTAAAATTTCTATTTAACTCAAAAACTCGTTCAATACCACCTACAACTAAACGTTTTAAGTATAATTCTGGTGCTATTCTTAAAAATAGTTGCATATCAAGGGCATTATGGTGAGTAATGAAAGGTTTTGCAGCTGCCCCACCTAATATTGAATGCATCATTGGTGTTTCTACTTCTACGAAATCTTTTTTTGCAAAAAAATTGCGAACTTCGTGGATTATACGACTTCTTTTAAGAAAAACTTCTTTTGCTTCATCATTCATTATTAAATCTAAATACCTTTGACGGTATCTAATTTCTACATCTTTTAAACCGTGGAATTTTTCTGGTAAATCTCTTAATGCTTTAGTTAAAAGTCTATAAGAAAATGCTCTAACAGTAAGTTCGCCAGTTTTTGTTCTAAATAATGAGCCAGAAACTCCTATAAAATCTCCCACATCAGTAAGAGAAAAAACATTAAATTCTTCGTCAGATATAAGCCCTTTCTTTATATATACTTGTATTTTGCCAGTTCTATCTTTAATCGTTAAAAAACAAGTTTTACCAAACTCACGTTTAGCCATAATACGACCTGCAACAGAAAATCGTTTTTCTTCTGGCAAAGGTGTATTTTCATCGCTAAATTCTTTAGTAATTTCAGAAATAGGCATCTCAATAATATGAGAATTAACGTAAGGATTTAAGCCCATTTCACGTAATTTTTGACTTTTTTCAAGTCTATGTTGCTCCATTCAACTTTCTCCAAAAAAAAATAAATATTTTGAAATTCTATATAAATTAGATTATTTTTACAATGGTTTTTTGAATTTACCCTTTACCCTTTACTATAAAAAGGTAACATAATATTTATAATGTTATTTTTTACACATAACTAACAGGTATTGCATTTACATTTTCTGTTATAGGAAAATCTTTACTACAGAGACAAATTACGGCACCTTTGCCTTGCCTTTCATTTGGAATAATAGAAAAGTGTTTAAGCATACTTTTATTTGGATTAGCAGATTTTTTTATTTCAATAGGATATAATTTATTATTTTTTTCAATAATTACATCAATTTCTTTTTTGTCTTTATCTCTATAGTAGTATATATTTGGTGTTTTTGCATTATGAACGTAGCTTTTTATAATTTCTGCCACAACAAAAGTTTCAAATATAGCACCACTCATTGCACCACTCTCTAATGTTTTTGGGGTTTCCCAATTTGTTAAATATGAACACAGTCCTGTATCTAAAAAATATATCTTAGGAGTTTTAACAATTCTCTTGTTTAAATTAGAAAAATAAGGTTGCAAAAGATAAATAATATTTGATGAAACTAAAATGGAAACCCAAGACTTTATTGTCATTACAGATACTCCAACTTCAGATGCAATATCAGTATAATTAAGCATTTGTCCTGTTCTAGACGCTAAAATTCTTAAAAATTTCAAAAAATACATTTCATTTTTTACAGCATTTAAATCTTTTATATCCCTTTCTATATATGTTTGAAGATACGAGCTATAAAAAGTTTCCCAATTTATATTATTAATATTTATATCAGGATAAGAGCCTTTCCAAATATATTCATAAATATTTGTTAAATCATGATATTTGGAGGTTTTTCTCATTTGCTCTATAAAGTCGTTTGTTGGAATAAATGGAATCTGTTCTTTGTTTTCTATTTCTTTTAATGAAAATCCCTTTAAATCTAATACTGCAACTCTACCTGCTAAAGATTCTGTAACGTTTTTCATCATATGAAATTGTTGTGAACCTGTGAGCCAATACTGTCCTCTTTCATTACTATTATCAACAGCAATTTTAATATACGAAAGCAAGTTTGGTGCATATTGAATTTCATCAATAATAACTGGAACTTTATATCTTTGTAAGAATAATTCAGGCTCATTTATTGCTAATTCTCTATCTTTATAATTATCTAAAGTTACATAATCTCTTGTTTTGCCACAATGCTTTAGTAGAGTACTTTTGCCAACTTGCCTTGCACCTGTAATAAGCAAAACCTTGAATTGATTACTTAATTTTATGATTTGTTTTTCTAATGTGCGTTCTTTATACATAAAATCCCGACTTTTTTAATTTTATACTATATAATAGTCAAGATATACTTAAAAATCAAGTTTTACAATAAAAAATCTCATCTTAAAATTAATTTATTGTATTGGTTTATTTAGAGTAGATATTTTTGAAATTCATTTGTGTAATATTTTACTTTTATTTTTTATGTTTTTAGGTTAAAAAAATATTTTTAGTAAATTATTATAAAAAGAGTTAAGATATAATGTTTTCCTTTAAAGTAGTTGCTCAAGATAATAAAGCAAGGGCAGGTGTAATAAATACGCCTCACGGAAGTATTAATACTCCAATATTTATGCCTGTAGGCACTGTTGGTTCAGTTAAATCTTTATCTCCAGAAGATTTAAATAATTGTGGAGCAGAAATTATTTTAGGTAACACTTATCATTTATATCTTCGTCCAGGAGTAAAGGTATTAGAGCATTTTAAAGGGCTTGCTGCTTTTTCTTCGTGGAATAAACCTACTTTAACAGATTCTGGAGGATTCCAAGTATTTTCTTTAGCAGAACTTAATAAAATCACTGAAGAGGGTGTTAAATTTCGTTCTCATTTAGATGGCTCTTATATATTTCTTAATCCAGAAACGTCTATTGCAATTCAAGAATCTATTGGTGCCGATATTATTATGAGTTTTGATGAGTGTATTCCTTATCCATCAAGTATTGATTACGTTGCTACTTCAATAGATAGAACTGCTCGCTGGGCAGAAAGAGGAAAAATTGCAAAAAAAAGGCAAGACCAAGCATTATTTGGTATAGTTCAAGGTGGAATATATGAAAATATGCGTAAAAAATCTGTCAATCAGATTACATCAATAGGTTTTGATGGTTATTCTATTGGTGGGCTTGCAGTTGGAGAAGAAATTTCAAAAATGTATGATATTTGTGGCTATACAGCTGAACTTTTGCCAGTAGATAAGCCTCGTTATCTAATGGGGGTTGGAACGCCAGAAGATTTATTAAATTGCATAGAGTTAGGTATAGATATGTTTGATTGTGTAATGCCTACAAGAAATGCAAGAAATGGGCTACTTTTTACATCTAAAGGTAGGCTACATATAAAAAGAAAAGATTATGAATTTAGTGATGAACCAATAGATGATGAATGTTCTTGTTATACGTGTAAAAATTTTTCAAGGGGATATTTACGTCATTTATACAAGTCTAATGAATTGTTAGTATTAAGATTAAATAGTATTCATAATATAAATTTTTATCTTTCTCTTGTAAAAAATATAAGAAATGCTATAACTAATGGTAATTTTGCTGAATATAAATCGGCTATGTTAGATAAAATGAAATCTGGAGGAATTTTATAATGTTTTTTAATTCTGTTGCATACGCTCAAGACGCAACTCCTGCTGCAGCACCTATGGGAGCTTTAGGTAGCTTTTTACCTTTAATATTAATCTTTGTTGTATTTTATTTTTTATTAATACGTCCACAACAAAAACGTCAAAAACAACATGCTGCTATGCTTGATGCACTTAAATCTGGCGATGAAGTTATGACTAACGGTGGAATATATGGCACAATTACTTCTGTAGATGATAGCAACACTTTTACTGTTGAAATTGCTAATGGCGTTAAAATAAAAGTGGCAAAAGGTGGTATTGCTCAAAAAATTGATCCAATGCAAGCATCTTATCAAAATCAGGAGAAAAAGTAAGAAATGAACCTTAAATTTCGCTGGTTAATTACTTTATTAGTTATAGGTTGGGCAATTTATGCCATATATCCAATATCTGAAAGTGTAAAATTAGGGCTTGATTTACAAGGTGGTATGCATATTGTTTTAGGAGTTGATACTAATAAGGCAGTAGAAGCAAGAGTAGATAATCTTGTTAATCAAGTTAGAAAAGAATTATCTGCTAATAATGTTAAAATTACTTTTGTTCGCAAAGATGGTAGCGATAAAATTAGCATTGGTTTTGCAGAAGCAAAAGAAAGAAATGGTATATTAAAAATTATTAATGATAATTATCCATTTTTAAAAGAAACTGCAAGTTCTAATGATTTAAATATCACATTAGGTATAGATAGTAATGAAGCAGATAGAATAAGAACTTATGCTGTTGATCAATCTATAGAAGTTGTTAGAAATAGGATTGACCAATTTGGTGTATCAGAACCATTAATTCAAAAACAAGGTTCTAATCAAATACTCGTTCAACTTCCAGGTATTACTGATCCAGATAGAGCAATTAATCTTATAGGACAAACTGCTCAATTAAAATTTTATCTTGTAGATGAAAAAGTTAATCCAGAACTTGCAATGCAAGGAAAACTACCTTTTGATGATATTATTATGTATCAAAAAGAGGTAGAAAAAAATACTGGAAAAGTTATTTCTACAATACCTTACGTTTTAAAAAGAGATGCAGTTTTAACTGGCGAATATTTAGTAGATGCTGAAGTAAGAATATCTCCTCAATATAATGAACCATACGTTTGGATTAGTTTTGATCCTACTGGAGCAAAACTTTTTGAAGAAATTACTGGTGCAAATGTAGGAACTCGTCTTGCTATAGTCCTTGATGATAATATATATTCTGCTCCAAATTTAAGGGAAAAAATATCTGGTGGTGAAGCTCAAATTACTGGTCAATTTACTATTGAAGAAGCAAGAGATTTAGCTATCGTTCTTAGGGCAGGTAGCTTGCCTGCTCCAGTTTCTATTCAAGAAAATAGAACAGTTGGCCCATCATTAGGTCTTGATTCTATTAAAAGTGGAGTTAAAGCAAGTGTCATAGGTCTTATAGCTATTATGCTTTTTATGGGTATATACTATAGATTAAGTGGTTGGGTTGCAAATTTTGCCCTTATTTTAAATCTCGTATTATTGTTAGGTGTTTTAGCTCAATTTGGTGCAACTCTTACATTGCCAGGTATAGCTGGTGTTATGCTTACTTTAGGTATGGCAGTAGATGCAAATGTTCTTATTTTTGAAAGAATTAGAGAAGAATTGCGTCAAGGAAGGTCTGTTCTTAATGCTTTAGAAATAGGCTATTCAAAAGCAATTTCTGCAATTATAGATTCTAATGTTACATCATTAATTGCTGCAGTTGTGCTTTTTCAATTTGGTAGTGGTCCAGTTAAAGGTTTTGCAGTTACATTAACTATTGGTCTTATTGCATCTATGTTTACTGCAATATTTGTAACACGGACAATATTTATGACTTTTATTACAAGTCGCAAAATTAAAAAGTTGAGTATATAAGAGGCCTATTAAAATGTTTGAGATTATAAAACAAGGAACAAAATTTGATTTTCTCGGCAGGGCTAAAATATATTTTATAGTGTCTGCCTTGTTAGTAATTGGTAGCCTTTTTTTAATTTTTACTAAAGGCTTTAATTATGGAGTTGATTTTTCTGGAGGAACGGTAGTTCAAGTTAAGTTTGAAAAAGCTCCAGATATTGAAGTTATGCGAAACACTTTAAACGAATCTGTTTCAGGTGGCGTAAGTATCCAAAATTTTGGTGATGAAAATGATTTTATCATAAAAGCAGAACAAACTTCTGGAGATTTACAAGTTGTAGCAGATTCAATTCAAAATACTTTAATGGAAAACTTTAAAGATTTAGGCAATATAACTATTGAAAGAGTAGAACAAGTTGGACCTCAAGTTGGCAAGGACCTTAAAAATAAAGCTGTGTTAGCAGTAATTTATGCAGTTATTGGTATCCTTATTTATATTGCTATACGATTTCAGTTTATATATGGTATTGGAGCTATTATTGCTCTTATTCACGATATTATATTAACTCTTGCTATAATTATTCTTGCAAATGTTAGCTTTGATTTAACGGTATTAGCGTCAGTTTTAACTGTTGTTGGTTATTCTCTTAATGATAAAATTGTTGTTTTTGATAGAATTAGAGAAAATGTTAAGGCAATGCCAGATACTTCCCTTATGCAAGTAATGAATAAAAGTATCAATGAAACTTTATCAAGAACAATCCTTACTTCCACATCAACTTTATTGGCGTTACTGGCGTTGTTAATTTTTGGTGGCGAAGTAATTTATGGATTTTCTTTAGCTATGATTGCAGGTATTTTGATAGGTACTTACTCTTCAATCGGCATAGCAAGTTCAAGCGTATATTATATGCGACAAATTATAGATAAAAAGAAATCTAAAAATTAAATTATCTTAAAATATCATACACTTTTTAGTGTATGATATTTTTTTGTATAATTTAATATTAGCTATTGATTAATTTAAAAAAAAAGAATACTATTGACAATAAGATAGAAAAAATATTAATATATCACGTATATTTTTGTGTGATATTATGTTGTTTGTATGATTAATGGGGCATTTAAAAATTAATGCGTTTAAGTAGTTTTTTTATAAATACTTTACGAGAAGTGCCATCAGAAGCAGAAGTTGTTAGTCATAAGCTGATGCTAAGAGCCGGTATGATTAAACGTGTTGCTGCTGGTATATATAATTATCAACCGTTAGGTTTAAGGGTTATTCGTAAAGTAGAAAATATTATCAGAAATTGTATGAATGAAGCTGGGGCTATTGAAATGCTTATGCCTACAGTTCAACCTGCTGAATTATGGGTTGAGTCTGGCAGGTGGTCTTTCTATGGCAAGGAGCTTTTAAGGTTTAAAGATAGAGGCGATAGAGATTTTTGTCTTGGGCCTACCCACGAAGAAGTAATTACTGATTTTGTTAAAGGAGTAGTTAATTCATATAAACAGTTGCCAGTTAATTTTTATCAAATTCAGACTAAGTTTCGTGATGAAGTTCGCCCACGTTTTGGTTTAATGCGTGGTAGAGAGTTCATTATGAAAGATGCATATTCTTTTGATATAGATAACGATAGTGCAGATGTTAGTTATAAAAAAATGTATGACGCATACTGTAAGATATTTGAAAGTTGTGGTTTAAGATATAAAGTAGTTGAAGCTGATAGTGGAAGTATAGGTGGCTCATTTTCTCACGAATTTATGGTGTTAGCTAATACTGGCGAAGATGAAGTTATATCTTGTAATAGTTGTTCTTACTCTGCAAATCTTGAAAAAGCAGTTGTAGGAAATAATCACAAAGAAATAGATGAAGAGTTATTAGATAAAGAAGAAGTCGCTACTCCAAATCTTCATTCAGCAATAGATGTAGCAAATTTCTTAAATGTTGATATTAAAAAAGTTCCTAAAACTATGATTGTTAAGGTTGAAGGCGTTAAGGAAAATAATAATTTATCCGATAAATTAGTTGCAGTTGTAGTTAGAGGGGATAGAGAAGTTAATTTAATTAAAATAAAAAATATATTATGTGGCACTAATGCTGAATTTGCTTCACCAGAAGAAGTTATTAGTGCAGTAGGTTGTCCAATTGGGTCTCTTGGTCCAATAAATATGCCATTGCCAGTTTACGTTGATAACGAATTGGAATTTGCAAAAAATATAGTAATTGGTGCAAATAAAGATGGCTACCATATAAAAAACGTTAATCCTAGTAGGGATTTTAATGTTAAGTATGCAGATATTCGCAATGCAGAAGTAGGTGATACTTGTGCAAAATGTGGTGGCACATACGAGATTACAAGAGGCATAGAAGTAGGGCATATATTTAAATTAGGCACTAAGTATTCATCATCAATGAATGCTACTGTGTTAGATAAAAATGGCAAAGCAGTTCCTTTTATTATGGGTTGTTATGGTATTGGTGTTGGAAGAACTGTTGCTTCAGCTATAGAACAGAATAACGATGAAAAAGGTATAATATGGCCAAGAGCTATTGCACCTTTTGAAATAGTAGTTGTTTCATTAAATAGCAATGATGATGAAGTTAATAAAATTTCTAATGAAATTTATACATCGTTAAAAAATAGTAACATAGATGTGTTACTTGATGATAGAAATGAAAGGGCAGGAGTAAAACTTATTGATTCTGAACTTATTGGTTATCCTTTAAGAATTAGTGTCGGTAAAAAATCTTTAGCCGACGGTAATGTTGAAATTACTGTTAGACAAACTAACGAAACAGTGTCTGTTAGTGTAGATAAATGTGTTGAAACTGCTATTGATTTATTAAATAAAGTTAATTAATGCTGTCTTTAAATGGAGTTGAAAATGGCAAAAAAATATACAGTTATGATTTTTAATTCTGATAGGTTTGGAAAATCAATTACATTATCAACAACGTTAAAACCTTTATGGATTTTATCTTCTTTGTTTGTGTTATTGATATTGGCTTGTGTTATATCAGGGTTATTAGCATACAAATTTTATAATGAGAAAAATTTAGTTGCTTCACAAACTGGTGATAATTCAAATCTTAAAGGACAAATGACGGCATATACAGAACGTCTTGAAGAAATTAACAAAAAAGTTGCAGCTTTAGATGAGCTTGAGTTTAAAGTTAGAGATTTAGTTGCAATGCAAAGTGGTAGCAATAGAGAAATTAGACAAGTAGCTATTGGTGGAAAAGAAGTTGATATTTTAAGGGATTATTTTGCAGTATCAGAAAGACGTGAAAAAGAATTTTTTGACAATTTAAATGATACACTTCTTCTTATGAGTTCAGAACTTGAAAAGAGAGAAAGTAGTTTATCAGAATTAGTAGATTATCTTGAAGAACAACGCCTTATTATGCTTTCAACTCCTACAATTTGGCCAGTTAGAGGTTGGATTTCTAGTCCATTTGGATTTCGTTCATCTCCTTTTACTGGAAGAAGAGTTTTTCATGAGGGTTTAGATATAGCTGCAAGGTATGGATTAGATATTCATGCAACGGCTAAAGGTATAGTAGTTTATTCTGGAGAAAAAGCTGGATACGGCAAAATCGTTACTATTGACCATGGTTATGGGTATATGACGAGATATAGTCATAACAGTAGAAATGTAGTTAAAGTTGGTGATAAAGTCAATAAAGGTGATGTTATAGCAAAAGTAGGTAGCACTGGTCGTAGCACTGGTCCTCACGTCCATTACGAAGTGTTGATTAATGGTATCCCAGTTAATCCTATAAAATTTATAATTGAAGAAAATAGTGGACTTTAATTTTAATTTTTAATAGATAATTTTAGGCGTATCTTATTGAAAAATTTGATACGCCATTATTTTTTTTGAGGTGGTTAGTATGCTTAAAGCAGTTATACTTGCAGCTGGAAAAGGCACTCGTATGCGTTCAGAAAATTCTAAAGTTCTTTTTAATGTTGCTGGTAAGCCAATGATTGATTACGTAATAGAATCATCAAGAAATTGTGGTGTTGATGAAATTATAGTTATTGTTGGTAATTGTGCAGAAAAAGTAATGGAGCATACTAAAGCAAGTGATATAAAGTTTGCTATGCAAAAAGAGCAGAAAGGAACTGCCGATGCAGTAAAACAAGCTCTTGAATATATAAACGATGATGATAAAATTTTAATTTTATGTGGCGATATGCCTCTCATTAAATCTGAGACATTAAAAGAATTTATAGAAAAATCAGAAAAAAATATTAATTTTATTAGCACAAAAACAGATAATCCTACTGGATATGGTAGAATAGTTCGTTCGCCTAATGGAGATGTAATAAAAATTATAGAAGAAAAAGATGCTAATGAAAATGAGAAAAATATTAATGAAATAAATACTGGTGTTTATTTTTGCGTTGGAAAAGATTTAAAAGAACGTTTATTAAATGTTGATAGTAATAATGCACAAAATGAATTTTATCTTACTGATATAGTAAAAGGTGGAGCTTTTGCGTATTGTTGCAATAATGATACTGAATTTTTAGGGATTAATGATAGATTGCAATTAGAAGTAGCATCTAAAATTATGTGGAAGAATAGGGCTAAAGAATTTATGAAAAATGGTGTTTCAATCCTTGATTCAGATACATTTTATTGTGATGATAAAGTTAGTATAGCAAAAGATACAATTATCTATCCAAATGTTTTTATTGAAGGTAATGTTACTATTGGCGAAAATTGTAAAATTTATTCTGGGTGTAGGATAAAAAATTCTATTATAGAAAATAATTGTGAAATTAGAGATAATTCATTAATTGATACTTCATTTATTGGTGCTAATTCTAACGTAGGACCTATGGCTCATTTAAGACCAGAAACGAAATTATTAGGAAATAATAGAATAGGCAATTTTGTTGAAACTAAAAAAACTGTATTAGGTTTAGATTCAAAAGCAAGCCATTTAACTTATCTTGGTGATAGTCAAATAGGCAACAATGTAAATATTGGCTGTGGCACTATTACTTGTAATTACGATGGATATAATAAGTATAATACGATTATAGAAGATGATGTTTTTGTTGGTAGTGATGTTCAATTAGTTGCACCTGTGAAAATAGGTAAAAATGTTATAATTGCTGCTGGAACTACTGTTACAAAAGATGTTCCAGAAAATGCTCTTGCTATATCAAGAACATTACAATCAAATAAAGAAAATTTAGGCTTAGAAATTAAAGAAAGAAACAAATCTATAAAAGAAAAAAATGCTTGATTTATTTAGACAAAAAATAGGAAAACTTTTTGCAGATTATGAAGAAATAGCAACTATTAGTGTTGCTATGGCAATAGGTTTTGCTACTGGTTTAGGTAATATCGTATTTAGAAGTTTAATTGAATTTTTCCAACACTTATTTTTTAATATAGATTCAGAAATAATGTTATACTCACTTCAAGAAACTGCAATGTGGAAAATAATACTCGTTCCAACATTAGGTGGTTTAGCAGTAGGTATAATAACTCACAATATTAAAGCTGCAAGAGTTCATGGTGTGCCAGAAGTAATAAAAGCAGCAGCTTTAAGAAAACCAATATCTTTATCAAGTGGTATCACAAAAACGCTTACAGCAGGTATAACATTAGGCACTGGTGGATCTGCTGGTAGAGAAGGACCAATAGTGTTGATTGGTGCTACTATAGGTTCAGCAATAGGTAGGCTTTTTAGATTTTCTTCATCAAGAACAAGCACCGTCCTTGCTTGTGGTGCTGCAGGTGGCTTAGCAGCAACTTTTAATGCTCCTATTGCTGGTGCTATGTTTGCAGCAGAAGTTTTATTAGGTGAATTTGGTATAAAAACTTTTAGTCCAGTAATTATATCTGCCGTTACTGCTACAGTAGTTAGCAGGGCATGGTATGGACATGATGTTACATTTATTGTGCCAGAAAATTTATTAATTCATATATGGGAATTGCCTTTATATGCTTTAATGGGAGTATTTGTAGCAATTATTGCATTAATATTTATTAGAAGTTATTTTAAAATATCTGAAATATTTAAAAACCTGAAAGTTCCTTTTTGGTTAAAGCCTGCTATAGGTGGCTTATTAATGGGAGTTATTGCAGTATTTTTTCGCAATATTATGGGTGTAGGTTACGGAACAATAAACGAAATATTAGCTGGTCAAATTACTGGTATAATTTTATTTGCTTTAATATTTTTAAAAATATTGGCTACATCATTAACTTTAGGTTCTGGTGGCTCTGGTGGTCAATTCGTTCCAAGTTTATTTATTGGTGCTTCAGCAGGTGGTTTTTTTGGTTGGTTAGTTACTATTATTATTCCAAGTGTAACTTCTTTTGGTGCTTATACTATAGTTGGTATGGGTGCTATGCTTGCTGCTGTTACTCATGCTCCAATTACTGCTGTATTTTTAATATTTGAAATTACACAAAGTTATTATATAGTTTTACCAATAATAATATGTGCTATTATAGCAAATGTAATATCTAATAGGTTAGAAAAAGATAGTATATTTACGTGGTCTTTAACTCGTGAAGGTTTTAATGTAGGTCATGGTATTGAGCAGAATATTTTAAACTCTGTAAAAGTAAAAGATATTATGTTGACAGATATTATTACTTTTAAAGAAGATACAACTTTTTGCCAAATGAAAGCATCTATAGAAAAAAAACCTCACGCATATTTTCCAGTAGTAGATAATAGAGGTTATCTTACAGGGGTTATATCTTTAAACGATTTAAAGTCTGTGTTTTTTAACGAAGATGAATGTAGCGAAATAAAAGCCGGTGATATTGGTATTAGAAAAAACATAATAACTGTTACACCAGATGAAACTTTAGCCCAAGCTATGCATGATTTTGGTATTAAAGAAGTTGGCGACTTGCCAGTTGTGGTGCATAAAACAAGAGGTATGAAATTAGTAGGTTTATTAAGAAGAAGTGATATAATTATTGCTTATAATAAAAAAATGGTAGATTTTTTGCCAAGTATAAAAGATTAGATAATTTTAAGGTGCTTTCTTGGATAACAATTTTGCAAAAGATTTAAATGAAGGTCAATATAAAGCCGTTACAACAACAGAAGGTCCAGTATTAGTATTAGCTGGAGCTGGCACAGGCAAAACAAGAGTTATAACTTATCGTATAGCGTATATTATAAGTAAAATAGGCGTCCCAGCAGACAATATACTTGCAGTAACTTTTACTAATAAAGCAGCAGAAGAAATGAAGAAACGGTTAAAAATGCTTGTTGGTGAATGGGCAAAAAGTGTTCGTATGGGAACATTTCATTCTATATGTTTAAATATTTTACGTAGAGACGGAGATAGAATAGGCTTGCAATCATTTTTTGGTATTATAGACCAAGAAGATAGATTAAGTGTCGTAAAAAATGTAATAAAAGAATTAAATCTTGATATTAAAAAATTTTCAGCCAAGCTATATTTAAACTATATTAGCAAATATAAAAATACTCAAAATTACGTTGATGATAAAACTCCCAATGATGTAATTCCTTATTTTATAGATATATTTTTAAAATATCAAGAAAGCTTAAAAATACAAAATTTAATAGATTTTGATGATATGTTAGCTTTAACAGTTAGGCTTTTTGAAAGGCATAACGATGTATTAGAAGAATATAAACAACTTTTTCAATATATATTAGTAGATGAGTATCAAGATACAAATTCTGTCCAATTTAGATTTCTTTTTTTACTTTCTGGTAGAAAAGGCAATATTTGTGTTGTTGGCGATGATGACCAATCAATTTACGGTTGGCGTGGAGCAGAAATTCGCAATATTTTAGAGTTTGATAAAAATTTTGATAATACTTGTGAAATAAAATTAGTAGAAAATTACCGTAGTGGTAGCAAAATTTTAGATAAAGCAAACCAGTTAATAGAAAAAAACGTATATAGACGAGGTAAAAACTTAGAGGCTTGTAGCAAATACGATAGTATTGTTGAAATTTTAAAAATGAAAAATGAAGTTGAAGAAGCAGAATTTGTTGCAGATATTGCTGCAAAAGCAGAAAGTGAGGGCAAGGATTTATCAGAAATTGCCGTTTTATATAGAACAAATGCTCAATCAAGAAGTTTTGAGGTAGCTTTAAATAAAAGAAGAATTGCATATAAAATAATAGGTGGTATAGGTTTTTATCAAAGAAGAGAAATAAAAGATATTTTAAGTTATTTAAGATTTTTTACTAATAAACATGATGAAGCAGCTTTTAAACGTAGTATAAAAAATCCTCCAAGGGGTTTAGGTGATGTTAGTATTGATAAAGTTATTAAATATTCAATAGATAATAATATAGATTTATTACAAGCATTAGAAAGTTCTCCAGTTAATAAAAAAAATATTGGAGCTATAAAAAATTATATTGATACAATAAAAGCATTAGATAATATAGAATTAATAAAAGATAAAATAGATTTTATTCTTTCAAACTCAAATTATTACGATTATTTAAAACATTTTGAAGAAGAAGATGAGGCTTCAAGAAGAATAGATAATATACAAGAATTATATTCAGCAGCAGCTGCCTTTCAAGATGATAATAAAAATGCTACTTTATTAGATTTCCTTTCTAATACTGTTCTTGTTACTTCAGCAGATGAAGAAAGCAATGGAACTGTTAAACTTATGACAATCCATTCTGCAAAGGGGCTTGAGTTTGATATAGTAGTATTAACTGGCCTTGAAGAAAATGTATTTCCAGTAGGAAGTGCCGTAGAAAATGAAGAAGAAATTGAAGAAGAAAGAAGGCTTTGTTACGTAGGCATTACGAGAGCAAAAAAAGAGCTTTATATTACAAGAGCATCATCAAGATACCAATTTGGTAATCGTAAACTTTCTACACCTTCACGGTTTATAAAAGAATTAGATAATAATACTGACTCAGAATATTCATATATGGCAAAAAGTGATAAAGATAGGGAGCAAATTGATTCATTTTTTAGCCAAGTTAGTAGCAAGGCAAAATTTCCAGTTGCTACAAAAGTTAGTCATGCAGTATTTGGTGATGGTGTAGTTATAGCGAGTGAAGGAGTAGGTATAAGCGAAAAAGCAACTGTTCAATTTAAAAAAGGTGGTATGAAAAAAATATTGGCAGGTTTTTTAAAAATACGTTAGTATATATAAAAGTAATAATTATTATCGCTTTTATGCGTAAGGAGAAAGATATGTTAAATAAAATCAACCATATTGGCGTAGCAGTTAAATCTATTGACGAAGCCGTTAAATTTTATGCTGCATTAGGTCTTGAAGTAGGTCATGTTGAAGAAGTGCCAAGCCAAAAAGTAAAAACAGCTTTTTTAAAAATTGGCGAAACTAATGTAGAGTTGTTAGAAGCAACTTCTCCAGATAGCCCTATTGCAAAATATCTTGAAAAAAATAGAGAAGGTATTCATCATATTTGTTACGAAGTTGATGACGTTGCTGCTGAACTTGAAAAATTAAAAGCAGCTGGAGTTCCATTAATTAACAACGAGCCAGTTCCAGGAGCTCATAATATGTTAGTAGCTTTCGTCCACCCAAAAGGAGCAAATGGAGTTTTAACAGAGCTTGCTCAACACGGTCATTAATTTTCTATATTTATAATAAACCCCCATTTATTTATCTGATAAATGGGGGTCGCCTTAATTTAAATAGGGGAGGTGTATTAGACAAAATTATTTTATAAATTTAATTTTAAAAATATTAAAACAATATTTACAAGTATTATATTGTAAAATTAGTATTAAATTTTAACTGCAATTATTTTTAATTATCTATTATTTTTGCATAAATAGTATTGTCTTTATTTGTTTTTTCATCTTTTTTTGCAATTATAAAAAGTTCCACTTCTTCGTTAATATTTAGTAAAGTTAATATTTTTTTTGAAACATAAATATTTGACACAAAACCAAAATCTATTTCATTTGATGATTTATCTTTGCTACAAAGTTTTATTACTCCTGTAGCACTTTTATACGGTGGTTTTACGTCAAAATTATTAATATCTATATCTATCTTTTCTTTTTTTACTACTCTTTTTTTACCATTATTATCTTTAATAATTTTAAATCTGTATGATGAGTATAACTCCTGCTCTTTTTCAAATTCTTTTGCAGTAACTTCTATATCTGTATCACTAAAATTAGTAAACTTATATACTGTTTTATTTTTTTTGTTTTTAAAGGAATTAATTAATACACAATCTATCCATGGTATATCTGAGTATAAAAAATCATCTATTAAATTATTAGCTTCTCTAAGTAAATTGTTATTATTAACTGCTTTAATATCCTTAAGTTTTTTCTCTATATCTAATGCATCATTATCTATCTTGTGACCTTTTTCCTGTTTATGGGAAATATACTTATCAATATGATATTTTGCTTGAGGCAAATCATTGATTTCGTAAAATAGTTTTGCAAGTTTTAATCTAATTTTAATTGTAAAATCATCTTTATCTAATGACACTCCTTTTATATACATTGCTTTTGTTAGTTCTATGTTATCATTTCTAAACATATCTCCAAATTCTTTCCAGTAATAACTTTTACTATTAAGATCTACAGATATTGCTTTATATTTGCTAATTGCTGTATCTTTTTCGCCTAATTTATAGCATAAAAGTGCGTAACTTCTAATTAACCACACATCATTTATTTTTTCTAATAATGATTTTAAAAATTCCATAAACCATGTAATATCACAATCTATTTTCGGAAGAGATTGTAAATAACCAGATGCTTTTTTTACTGCTTTTACAACTAATGGAGAATATGTGATTTTTTTTCCATCTTTATTGGTAAAGACATTTTCTTCATAATCTTCTTCCATAAAATTATTTATATCCCATAACTTTAAAAAATCAAAAAAATTAAAATCTACATCATTGATTTCGTTGGTTTCAAGATATTTGATAGTTTCTACAAGTATGAGCGAGTGAACTTTACTTGGTCTTTCAATATTTAATTTAAAATATATATTTAAGTATTTTTTAAATTCTTTTACATCTATAAAAGTAGATTCTTTTATATTATAATATATCTCCCATGCGTAAGACTTGTAATCATAATCATTAAATTCATCTAAATTCAATTTGCTATATATTGATAATGCTTCTTTATGTTCACCATTTTTACTATGAACATATGCTTTTTTCATATTATTTTGAAATTCGCTATTAAAGTTTAAAACAAATTTATATTGCTTATAAAGTATTTCATCATCTTCTTGAATATTTAGGCTATTAAGTTCATTAATAAAATATTTTAAATTCTCACTATTCTCATTATTTTTTTCTTTTTTACAAAGATCAATTAATGTCCAAGCATAGGCTCTTATTACCCATTCATCATCTGGGTATTCTTTAATTAAAACTTTTGACATTTTATATGCATTTACTAAATCCCCACTTTTTCTTGCATTAGTAATATCTTTAGTTGTAAATTCTATATTCATAATAATTCACCTTATAAAATTTCCTTTAATATTTTTTCTATCGCTAAACTATCACGTCTTGTGTCAGTATCAGTAAATTGTCCTTTTTTATTATATATAAAATCTATTTCAGAAGATAAAGTTCCATTGGTAAAAATATATCTTTCACGAAAATTGAAATGTTTTATATCTTGGATCTTGATACCTTTAGGCTTAAGTAAATTACAAATAGAAGTATAAAACTCTTTAAGATATGTTTTTTCAAATTCAAACTCATTTTCAGTTTTTAATATAGATGAAAAAGTCTTATTTTCTAATACAATAAGTTTATCACAAATAGTTGATGATAGCTGATTTGTATCTTTAGGACGAATTTTAGTTATAGAATTATTCTTATTATAATGTATAAGTATTATGCAAGTTTCATTCTTATCATTAAAGGTGTATTGTTCTTGATAATTATGATGAGATATTGATGAAATATTTATGTTTAATGAATTTAACACTGATAATACACTTTTATAAATATTTTCTTGTATTGGTGTTATAATTTGGAATTTATTTTCCTCCATATCATTTTCTATATTTATTGTGATTGATAGGTCTGTATTCTTATTTTCAATATTTTTTTGATGTATCGCATTTTTTATTTTTGATAAAAATTTTATTTTTGGTTCATTTAATAAATATAACTGCTTTTTTGCTCTTGTTATTGCAGTATATATCCATCTATAGTAATAATCATTAAGTTGGTTGTTGATATTATCATCATCACTATTTTTACAATCAATAAATATATTATCCCAAGTGCTAGCTTGAGATTTATGGCAAGTTATTGCATGTGCAAATTTAGCTCTAAATGCTCTAAGGTATGAGTCTTCTTTATATTTATTACAAAGTAATTTATTGTCCTTTAGTAATTTTCTTAAATCTGAAGCTAACTTATTGCAAAAACTTTCTTTAAATTCATTATTATTTTTATATTCATCATCTAATTTTATTAAATTTAAAATATCTTCATAAATTAGATGTAATTTTATATTTGTTTCTTTATTTCTTTCAATAAAATCAATATATAGAGATATATTTTCTTCCATAGTTAAATCAGCATTTTCTGAGTATAATAAATTTTCTATAATTTTCCCTTTGTATTGAAAATTAATATCTTCAAAATATATTGTTACGTTTCTAAAAATAAAGTTTTTTTCACCAAAAGGAGTATTAATAGTTTTGTATTCTCTTTCTTGCACATCAGTAACTATTCCTATTGCTCCATTATTGATTGGCACATCTCCTATATAATAATTTCCAGAATTTATAATAATTATATCATCTTTGTAAATATCATCTGCTTTTCTATTAAAAATATTTTTTCTAACTAGTTCATTATAATGTTTAGCTAAATAATTAGTATATGTAATTATCATTATATGCTTATAATCTTGAATATCATTATATATTTCTTTATATTCACGAATAAAATTATTTTCATCAATATGTTTTATTTCTTTGTAGTTTGTATCAATGTATAATTCATTAAACGTTTCTTGCTTAATTGATTTAATAATAGGACATATATTTAAATATATACCACTATCATGAGATAGTTCGTTATGTGTTAATTTATATGTTTCTACTTCAAGCTTAAATTCTTCTCTTAAATATTCTTCATTGAGAGCTGGAGAAGAATTCATGTTAATTGGGGGTAGTAGTAAATCATCTCCAATAAAAATTATTTTATTCTTTTTATTCTTACAATCAATAAAACTCATTAAATCACTCAATAATTTGCCACTACCAAATAACAGGTTTCCATTATCTTTTTCATCTGAGATGTATGACGCTAAATTAATTATGTATAGGTGATTGTCTTTTTTATTAATATCATTGCTTTTATGATGAGTGCTTAAAAAAGGAAAACTATTATCATATATATGGCTATAGATTGTTTCGTATTTATCTTTTAGTTCGTTATTGATTATAGACAATGGTGAAAGTAGTTGGTATTCTTTTTTTATTGTTTTTAAATATTCAGTAAGACAGTTAATTATAAAAATTTTACCAGTATATTCGTTACCCTTAATTATAAATATATATTTTTTTTCATTTAATAAAAAATTATTTAATTTTTCTATTAATGCTTTTTTGTCTTCATTTAAAAAGTCATATCTATCGCAATAATTAATAAAATTCATACGAGTTATAAAACTCCTTATTTAATAAATAATTAAACGTAAAATTATCAATGAGTTATATAATAAATTTAATCCAGATTTCATATATTTCTATACAAGTTAAAATATAATATATATTTATAGTAAATACAACTCATTTATGAAGTATGTTATAAATACGCATTAAATCAAAATATTTATATAACATTGTATTAGTAATAATTTATTGTTTAATTAGATATTTTCTTGAATAAGTTTATAAAACCCATGACAATTATTGTAACAAGCACAATAATAGCTGGTAGAACAACAGTAATTATAATCCATAATCCCCATAACGCAAAAGGTATTAATGCTAAAAAAAGTATAATTTCCATTTTTTCTCCTAATTATTTTAATCTAATTGACATAGTAGATTTACAAGTTTACACAAATCGTTATCTTTATCGTAACATACACTTTTTCTATCGTATTCATCTATAGTAAATTTTCCGTAGTAATTTCCATCTGTATCAACTACAACTGGGGGATATGATCCATATTCATTGCAAGCAGATGTTGAGGAATATTCATTTTTATATTTGCCGTAAGAATTCCATAAACCATAACTATTTTCAAAACCAAATTTAGACATACTGTTAAATATTGACTTTGATGAATATTCGTTACACGTTATACAACCTAAAAATACATCATGATTTCTATCACCAAAAATTAGTAAATCTTTAGCAAAAAGTGTAACTGGATAAATCATCAACGATATAAGGATTATAAGTATTTTTTTCATACTACACCAAATATGATTTATTTATATTAAATTTATTAATTACTGTTTAAATGAGTAGTAAATATAACTAAAAAGAGCAGTAATTGCAATATATATTTTAAAATTAAACTTGTATTATATTAATGGTTATATAGATATTTTATCGTATATAAATGATATTTATTATTTATGTCATAAATGTATTATATTTATGATACTTTCTAATTATGGTTGAAATACGTAATTTGTGGTATAATCAAAAAATGGATTACGATATGGATATACTGCATAAAATTACACAGTTGAAAGAAGAAAGAGGTTGGAGTTCTTATAGATTGGCTAAAGAAGCTAATATTCCTCAATCCACTATATCAAACTTATATAATCGTGATAATTCTCCTTCTTTATCCACATTAATATCTATATGCGATGCTTTTGGGATTACTCCATCTCAATTTTTTTCTGATATTACAGATGCGTCTTTAACTGAAGATCAAAACAATTTATTACATTGTTGGGTTAGGTTAGATAGAAATCAGAAAGAAAAAGTTATGATTTATATGAAAGGTCTATTGCAAGATCATTTATAAAAAAGTGTATCAAGTATTAGTTTATTAATTTTTGTAAAATTTCTTCTTCACTAATATTATAATCAATATTAATTGTTTTTAATCTTGAAGTATGACCTTTAAAAATAGATATTTTAGATTTTGGTATATTTAATATTTTTGCAAAAAAATTGCATAATTCAATATTTGCTGCATTATCACTTGCTATAGCAGCTATTTTTATTTTTGGTCTATTGTCGTGTATGCCAACGTAGCAAGATTTTTTTGCTCCTGGCTGAACGTAAATATCAAATTTCATTACATAATTATAAATTTTATTATATTTTTTTCAATATACTTTTTATTCCTTAAAATATTGACATTATATTATTTGACAAAAAAAACATAGAATTGTATTTTTTAGTTATATTATATAGTGAGGTTGATATATGAAAGTATCTGTTATTGGTGCAACTGGATATACTGGCGTTGAACTTGTAAAAATGTTATCTCGCCATAGACATATAGAATTATCATCAATTACATCTGAAAGTTTTGGAGGTATTAAAATTTCTGATACTTATCCAAGTTTGACTGGTATTTGTGATATGGTATTAAAAGATAATGATATAGATGAAAGAGTAAAAGAAGCTGACGCATTTTTCTTATGTTTACCTCATAAAACTTCTATGGAAGTAGCAAAAAAATTATACGATAAAGGTAAAATTGTAATAGATTTAAGTGCAGATTTTAGGATAAATAACCAAGATTTGTATGAAAAAACTTATGCAACTCGCCATACGGCACCAGAATATTTAAGATTAGCAGTTTATGGTCAACCAGAGTTATTTGGCACTTTTTTAAAAGGTGCAAAACTCGTTGCTGTTCCAGGATGTTATCCTACATCTATTATTATGCCATTATATCCTTTATTAAAAGATGGACTTATTGATAAAGATAATATTATAGCAGATAGTAAATCTGGTGTATCTGGAGCTGGCAGAAAGCCTACTATGACAAATTCATACTGTGAAGTAAACGAAGATTTTAAACCATACGGCGTTTTTAATCACAGACATAATGTAGAAATTGATTATATTTTATCAAAGGCTAAAGATGATGTTAATATCGTTTTTACGCCTCATTTATTGCCGATTAATAGAGGGATTTTATCAACTATTTATGTAAAATCAGATGCACCTATTAATGAAATTGAAGCTACTTGGGAAAAATACTACAAAAACAAGCCTCTTGTTAGGATTAGAAAAGGGGGAGCAATCCCTTGTATAAAAAATGTTGCCAATTCTCCTTTTATAGATATGGCAGTATTTAAAAAAGACAGAAATCTTATTATTGTTTCGGCTATTGATAATTTATTAAGAGGTGCTTCTGCTCAAGCACTACAATGTTTTAATATTATTGCTGGATACGATGAAGTTGAGGGATTATTATAAATGTTTAACGAGATAAAAGACGGTGGAATTACTGCACCATTAGGGTTTCAAACATCTGCTACTTGGGCTGATATAAAAGGTAATAAAAAAGAAAAAGATGATTTAACAATACTTGTTAGTGATACTCCTTGTCAGACAGTTGCGTTATATACAGAAAATAAAGTAAAAGCAGCATGTGTTTTATACGACAAAAATTTGACAGATAAAAAAAGTAAAATAAAAGCAATAATAGTAAATAGTGGAAATGCTAATGCTTGTACTGGTAATCAAGGAATAGAAGATTGTAACACTATTACTAAAGAATTGTCTAAAAAATTATCTGTAAATGAAGATAGTGTTCTTATTTCTTCTACTGGTGTAATTGGGAACAAATTACCAGTTGATAAAATATTATCAAAATTAGATTATTTAGTTGAAAATTTATCTGATGATAATGGTAGTGATTTTGCAAAGGCTATAATGACTACAGATACTAAATCTAAAGAAATTGCTGTATTAGTTGAAACAGAAAAAGGCTGTTGTGTTATAGGTGCAGCTTGCAAAGGAGCCGGAATGATTGCTCCAAGCCTTGCAACAATGTTATCTTTTATTACAACTGATGCAGTTATAAGTAATGAATTAATGGAAAAGATGTTGAAAGAAGTAGTTGAAGAAAGTTTCAACTGCGTAACTGTTGATGGCGATATGAGCACTAATGATTCATTATTTTTTATGTCAAATGGTATGAGTGGAGTAAAAATTACAGATAAAGAGTATGATGATTATAAAGAAGCCTTGTTATACATTTGTCAATATTTGTCTAAATCAATGGCAATAGATGGTGAAGGGGCTACAAAACTTGTAACTATCAAGGTAAAAGGAGCAATAAATAATAGTGAAGCTAAACTTTGTGCTTCAAAAATTGCTAATTCTCCGTTAGTAAAGACTATGTTTGCAGGTTGCGATCCAAATTGGGGTAGGTTAATGGCATCTGCTGGTGCATCTGGAGCTGATTTTAATCAAGATAATGTTGATATATTTTTTAATAATATTCATTATGTAAAAAACGGTATTATTATTGATTTATCATTAGAAAAACAAGTTTATGAAATTATGAAAAACAACGAATATGAAATAATTATTAACTTAAATAACGGTAACGGTGAAAGTATTTTTTATACTTGTGATTTTACTACTGATTATATTAAAATTAATGCTGATTATAGGTCTTAAAAAAATAAAGACACTCTATAATTTAGAGTGTCTTTATATGATATAATTATTCACTTTCAATTTCATCGCCATCGCCACTTCTATCTGGCTTAACGACTTTTAATTTTTTGATTCTTGCTCCTTCTGTTTCAATAATTTCGTAGGAGCAATATTTATCGTCAACTTTATCACCAACTACTGCTAATCTGCCAAGTAAGTTAAAAACGTATCCACCAAGAGTAACTTGTTCGCATTCTTCATAATTTACATTCAAAATTTCTGATGCAGTATCAAGTTCTATCATACCATCAAAAAGAAAAGTTTTTTCATCAACTTGTTTATACTCTTCTATTTTTAAATCGTGTTCATCTGATATATCACCCATAACTTCTTCAATAATATCTTCCATTGTAAGAAGTCCAGCAGTGCCACCATATTCATCAACTACAAGGGCAGTATGGATTTGTTGACGGTTCATCTTTAGGAGAATATCTGAAATAGATGCCATTTCTGGAACAATTATCATTTGTCTAACTAATGGTGTAAAATCGTGGTTTGTATTGCCAGAAAGTTCATTTTCAAGCAAATCTCTGATATGTATCATACCAATAATCATATCTTTACCACCTTTACAGTAAGGGTATCTTGTATGCCTTGTAGTTCTAACTATATTAAGATTATCTTCATAACTGTTTTCAGCTTTTAAGCATATAATATCACGTCGTGGAGTCATTATTTCTTTTGCTGTAGTATCAGAAAAATCAACGGCATTTTTTATTATTTCTTCTTCAACAGAATCTATAAAACCACCTTTTAAACTTTCTTCTGCAATAAATTTAAGTTCTTCTTCTGAATGGGCAGTTTCGCTTTCAGAAGCAGGTTGTATTCCCATACGGTGAAGAAAAAATGCAGATAATTTGTCAAAAAGTTTAATTAATGGATAAAATAATATCCAAAAACCGTGAAGAGGTCTTGCTACTGCAAGGGCTGCTTTTTCAGAACGGGCAATAGCAATAGATTTTGGAATAAGTTCTCCAGCTACAACATGAAGTAGGGTAATAAAAGTAAATGCTATAACGAAACTAACTGAATGTATTAATACTGTATTACTTCCAAAAATAGTTGCAAAAGGTTTTTCTAATAGTCTTGCAACTGCTGGCTCACCAATCCAGCCTAAAGCAAGAGATGATAAAGTGATACCAAGTTGAGTTGCACTTAAATAAGAGTCTAATTTACCAGTAATTTTTAAAGCCAGCTTTGCATTGCCTTTATTGCCGTTTTTTACTAATTCTTCAAGACGTGTTTTTCTGACTTTAACTATTGCAAATTCTGATAAAACAAAAAAACCATTAAGAAATACTAAAAATAAAGCTAAAATTATCATTAAAATTGATTGTATCGTTAATGTGTCCATTTTTATCCTTTATAAATTAAAATAATACATCTTCCATAGTATAAAAACCAGAAGATTTATTGTATAGCCATTTTGCTGCAGTAACTGCACCTTCTGCAAAAGTTGCTCTAGTATGAGCTCTATGAGTTATCTCTATTCTTTCGCCATTACCAAAGAAATATAGTGTATGGTCGCCTACAACATCGCCACCACGTAAAGTTTGGATACCTATTTCGTTTTCTTTTCTCTCTCCAATAATGCCGTGTCTTGCATAAACTGCATTTTCAGATAAATTAATGTTTGTGGCCTTTGATACTGCTTCTGCAATACCCATAGCAGTGCCAGATGGTGCATCTTTCTTCATTTTATGGTGAGTTTCTACAATCTCTATATCGTAACCTTTCAAACTTTTTGCTGCAAGGGCTGCAAGTTTAAACATAACATTTACTCCTAAACTCATATTTGGAGCTAAAAGTAACGGTATATCTTTAGATATTGAAATGAGAGAAGTTTTTTCTTCTGCCGTAAAACCAGTGCTACCAACAACTAAAGCTATGCCTAATGATTTATAATTATCTATATTAGCCATTGTAACTTTTGAACCAGTAAAATCTATAATTACATCGGCACCTTTTGCAGAAAATATATTATCGCTAATTAAAACGCCACCTTTGCCACAATTTGAATATTCAAATATAGGTTGATTAATTGCTTCTGAACCTGATTTATCAATGCATGCATAAACTTCACAATCTTTATCGTTATGAATAATGGTAGCAATATTTTTTCCCATTCTGCCACCAGCACCAACTATACAAATTTTTATTGCCATATTATTTATCCGTTTACTATTTTAATATTTAATTTTTTTAAAACATCTTTTAGTTTTTCTCTATTTGTATCTGCCATTTTTACGAGAGGGAGCCTAATTTCATCACCAATAAGCCCCATCATATATAATGCTTCTTTAACTGGAATAGGGTTAGTCTCAATAAAAACAGTCTTAAATAAATCAAAAAGTTCATAATGAAGATTTTTTGCTTTATCAAACTCTTTATTGAGCGTAGCATTACATAAATCAGACATTTTATCTGGTGCTATATTTGTAACGACAGAAATCACGCCTTTTGCTCCAATACTCATTAATGGATACGTAAGAGAATCCTCTCCAGAAAGGACAATAAAATTATCGTCAGTATTTTTGATAATTAATGATGCTTGATCAACATCGCCACTAGCTTCTTTTATACCAACAATATTTTTGATATTTGAGAGTTTTGTAACAGTATCTGGCAACATATTGACGCCAGTTCTTGAAGGAACATTATATAAAATTTGTGGTATATTTACATTTTCTGCCACGTGTTTAAAATGTTCGTATAAACCATTTTGAGTAGGTTTATTATAGTATGGCGTGATTAATAAAACTGCATCAGCTCCAACATTTTTTGCATGTTCTGTCAAAAATATAGTTTCTTTAGTGCTGTTTGAACCAGCCCCAGCAATAACTGGTATTCTTTTATTTACTTGATTAATAACAATTTCTATAACTTTACAATGTTCTTGATGAGATAATGTAGCAGATTCTCCAGTTGTGCCACATGGAACAATCCCAGCAGTTCCATTAGATATTTGAAATTCTACAAGTTCTCTTAATTTTGCCTCATCAATTTCTCCATTTTTAAAAGGAGTAACAAGGGCAACAATACTTCCATGAAACATTAATGCCTCCTGATATTAATATGTATATGCTTCAGTATTTATTTTTCCATCATAAACAAGGCGACCTTCACCTTGAAGATACGTTTTATCTTTTTCTGAATAGACAGTCAAAATTTTGCCACCAGCTGTTAAAACTTTGACTGGGCTAACAGTATATTCCAATTTAGTTGATATTAAAGCAGCTGCAGTACAACCTGTGCCACAAGCTAAAGTTTCGCCTTCAACTCCTCTTTCAAAAGTTCTAACAGTTAGACTATCTTTACTTGTAACTGTTGCAAAGTTGACATTGGCACCTTTTTCGCCAAAGATTTTATTGTGTCTTAAAAATTTGCCTACTTTTGCAACATCAACTTTTGAAACATCATCACAAAAAACAACAACGTGTGGAACGCCAGTATTTATAAAATAAGGTTTGTAACTATTTTCTTCATAAACTATTTCTGAAAAATTATCTTTATAAGAGTGGTATTGTGTTAAAAGAACTTTTACTTCATTATTATCTTGGATATAGCCCTCAATAATACCTGCTATAGTTTCAAAAGTCATAACTTTTGGGGCAATGTTTTTGATATAGGCATATCTTACAGCACATCTTGCCCCGTTGCCACACATTTCAGCAACAGTGCCATCAGAATTGTAAAATTGCCACTTGAAATTGGCTTTGTCAGAATTTTCTATTAAAATTAATCCGTCTGCACCAATAGATAAACCCCTTGCACAGACTTTTTGTATAAAATCTTCACTAATTATTTTATCAACTTCACCACAACGATTATCAATAATGATAAAATCGTTTCCGTTACCACTCATTTTACTGAAAGGTATAGACATATATTCTATTAACTCCTATATATAACATTAATTAAAATTGAAGATAACACTACATTTTTAAATTGTCAAAATATGTTTAATGTAAAATCAAAAAAATATAATAGTTGATATTTATTTTTTATAAAGTATAATTCTTACAATATTAAATAGGAGTATTAACTTGGCTTTAGCTACAAACAAAAAAGCATACCACGAATTTGAGATTTTGCAAGAATTTGAAGCAGGTATCGCTTTAGTTGGCACTGAGGTAAAATCAGTCAAGTCTGGACGAGTTAATCTTAAAGATTCTTACGTCAAAATTATACATAATGAATTATTTTTGATAAATTGTCATATTTCGCCTTATGAACAAGGAAATATTTTTAACCACGACCCATTGCGTATGAGAAAACTTCTTATGAAAAGAAGAGAAATAGATCAACTTCTTGGCAAAGTTCAAGAAAAAGGATTGGCTCTTACTGCTACAAAAATGTATATAAAGGCTCGTAGGGTAAAAGTGCAAGTTGCATTAGCAAGAGGCAAAAAATTATACGATAAACGTCAATCAATGAAAGAAAGAGACTTAAAAAGAGAAGTTGAAAGAGAATTTAAAAATAAATAATTTAATTAGTTAAATAAATTTTTTAACAAAATTGTAACATTTTGATATTATACTCGTCTAAGTAGATGAGATTAAATTAAATACAATAAGTTTTTTTGGAGGAAACATGAAAAAAATTTTATTAACACTTATTGCTATGGCTTTTATTGTATCTAATGCAGTAGCTGATGACAAAGTTGTATCTCCAGATACACTTCCTCAAGCAGCTAAAGCATTCATTTCATCAAATTTTGCTGGTGCAAATGCAACTTACGTTGAAAAAGATTTTGATAGCTATGATGTTCAGCTTTCTAACGGTGTAAAAATTGATTTTACAAGAAAAGGCGACTGGAAAAAAGTTGAATCAATGCAAGCTCCAGTGCCAGCATCAGTTATCCCAGCTCCAGTTGCAGACGCAGTTGCAAAAGCTCACCCACAAGCAGCAATTATGGAAGTAGAAAAAGAACGTGGAAATTTTGAAATTAAACTTAACAATATGATGAAACTCGTTGTTAATCCAGCAGGTCAAATTATTGGTCAAAAAATGGACGACTAATATAGTCATATTTTAAAATTATTGTAAATGCGACTAATTAATTTTAGTCGCATTTTTTTGTTTAAAAATTTATAAAAATATGTAACCTTTATTAATCTAATACGACTTAATTTTTATGATTAAAATAGAATGTATCGGAGGATATAATGAAGCATATTTTATTATCCATTTTAATAACTGCAATAATTACGACTTTTGCTATAGCTCAAAATATACCAAATGCAGCTGGAATGTTGCCTAAAAATGTTCAGTCATTTATTCAACAACATTTTAAAGACGCAAATGTAATGTATACTGAATACGATGATGATGATTTTGAAGTTCGTCTTTCAAATGGAGTCAAAATAGAATTTTATATTAATGGTGAATGGAAAGAGATTAAAGCATACGGCAATCCTTTACCAAATTCGCTACTACCTACGCCAGTATTAAATACGTTAAAAAAACAGTTTCCAAATGCGACAGTATTTAAAGTAGAAAAAGAATGGAACGGTTATGAAATTAGCCTTAATAATATGATGAAAGTTTTTATTGATGGCAATGGCACTTTTTTAGGTCAAAAGTTTGATGATTAAAAAAAAGTATGAAATAAATTGATATTTCTAATGATATATAGTAATAATACCCTTATCAAACAAACAATTCCTTATTAGGGGGCGTACGGTTTCGACAGGGAGTTGAGGGTTTTAGATGCATGTCAAGGAATTCAGGGCCTTGTAAAAACCTGATATTTAAATATAAACGCTAACGATGAATTAGCTCTCGCTGCTTAAGTCAGCGACATCTATACAATTTGTATGCCTGCTACGAATTGTATGGGTGTAAACTAATGCAGGATAGTTGGTTACTTTGCCTTGAAGTTACCGATGAAATTTAAAGGCTTGCCTCAAACTTACTTTGGTTGTGGAGATGGGAGAGGGAGATTCAAACATAACCTAAACATGTAGTATCTGAAATTGTAGGCTGTTTGGACGCGGGTTCGATTCCCGCCGCCTCCATGTTTTTGTTGTCTTATACTGTTCTATATTATACTACAATGTTTTTATTAATAACTGATTAAAATGTCAAATATGGGAGTTAAAATGGGACAAGGAAAAATAGAAACTAATAAAATGGCTATAAAAGAAGTCTTTAATAACTGTTGGTTTGAAATTCCTAATTACCAAAGACCGTCTAAAATGATGTAGTTTAAGTAAAGAAAGATTGATTATCTTATCACTAATCAATAAAGTATATTTTTGCATTTTTTAGATTTAAAATTTTTGCTATATATTTTTTTTGTAAAATAAAAAGGGGTTGAGTATGGCGATACCTGATTATCAAACGTTAATGTTACCTGTTTTAGAATTATTAAAAGATGGAAAACCTATAAAATTATCAGATATGGTTGTCATTATGTCTGATAAATTCAATTTAACAGAAGAAGAGAGAAATGAGTGGTTGCCTAGTAAAACTCAAAAGACCATGTATAATCGTGTTGGTTGGGCAAAACAATATTTAAAGAATGCAGGGTTAATAGACCCTTTTGAGAAAGGTTCATTTGTCATAACTCAAAAAGGATTAAATGTATTAAAAGATAAACCCACAAAAATAGATACACGTTTTTTGAAAAAATTAGATAGAGATACTTTATCAGAGACGGAAAAAGAACAAATAGACATTCAAGCTGAAGAAATGAAAACTCCAGAAGAATTAATTGAAAGTGCACAAATAATGTATAGGGAAAGTTTAGAAAAAGAGTTGCTATCAAAATTGAAACAAGTTGACCCAATTAGATTTGAACAAATAGTTTTAACACTAATGGAAAAAATGAATTATGGCATTGGTTCTATAACAAAATTAAGCCACGATGGTGGTATAGATGGAATTATAGATGAAGATGAATTGGGGTTAGAGAAAATTTATCTGCAAGCAAAAAGGTATTCCGATAATAAAGTTAATGAGAAAGAAATGCAAAATTTTGCAGGTGCATTGAGTTGTTCACCAGTGAGGAAAGGTGTATTTATTACAACAAGTTATTTTGATGAAAGGGCAAAGAAAAAAGCAGAAGACGCTTCAAAAAAAGAATTAATCATTAGATTAATTAATGGTGAAGAATTAGCTAAACTAATGATAAAGCATAATGTTGGTGTGCAAATAAAAACTATTGTAGAAATTAAAAAAATTGATGAAGATTTTTTTAGTGAAGAATAAAAGTAGAAAATTTTGATAAAAAAAGATCTTATGGTTCTTTTTTTTAATATTAAACTTTTTAAATTGCCTAATAACCTACTTATGTCAAGGTATTGTCTTTATTTCTTTTAATTATATTTCTATCTGTTAAAACTCAAATAATTTATATCTATCTTTTGAATTAAAGAACAACTATTTTTCCAAACAAATTATTATTTAATATAGACATCAAGAAAAAGAAGTAATATTTTAATATTATTATATTTAGCGATACTTTAAAATTAAATACGAGGTGATATATGAGTGGTATTTCAAGGCGTAATGTTTTAAAAGTTGGTAGTTCAATATTAGCTGGAGCTATTATTAGTAACAATATTTTAAATAATAAAGCAGACGCTAAAGAAAAATCAGATGTATATTTCACTAACGATTTAAGTGGAGAAGGGTTAAAAAAAGTTTACTCATATATTAATCAAAATATTTCTGGTAAAATTGCTATAAAAGTTCATACAGGAGAACCTAAAGCACCTAATATTATTCCAAGAAATTGGGTAAAGTCTCTTACTGATACGCTAAAAGATGCAACAATTGTTGAATGTAATGTTTATTATGGTAGTCCACGACAAAATACAGAAAGTCATTACAAATTATTAAAAGAAAATGGCTGGACTTTTTGCAAGACTGATATAATGGATTCTAAAGGAGATATTTATCTACCAGTAAAAAATGGTAAACATTTTAAAGAAGTAGCCTTTGGAAAAAGCATTACAGATTACGATTCAATGGTAGTATTAACTCATTTTAAAGGTCATGGAATGGGTGGTTTTGGTGGTTCTTTAAAAAATATTAGTGTTGGTTGTGCAAGTGGTAAGACTGGTAAAAAACAACTTCATACTCCAGTTGGTGGCAGCAAGTGGGGTTTTACTGGTGAAAGATTTATGGAAAATATGGTTGAAGCAGGCAGTGCTATAACAGATTATTTTGGTAAAAAAATTGTATATATAAATGTATTAAGAAATATGTCTATTGATTGTGATTGTGTTGGAGTTGGTGCAGATGAGCCTACAATAAAAGATATGGGTATTCTTGCTTCTACAGATATATTAGCTATTGACCAAGCATCAGTTGATATGATTTATGCTTTACCAGATAAAGATAAAAAAGATATGGTAAACAGAATTGAAAGTAGGCAAGGTTTACATCAGCTTGTATATATGGAAAAAATGGGAATGGGTAATAGACAATATAAACTAATAAACGTATGAGGTTGCCCCATTTATTAGATAAATAAATGGGGTATTTTATGCAACACAATATTTATTTAAGTATTCTTTCATCTTATCTGTATATTGTTTAAATTTAGTATCTTCTTTTTCTAAAAATTCAATAATATCATTTATTGTAACGATGGAATGAACTTTTATACCGTAAGTATCCATTGCTTCTTGAACTGCTGTTTTTTCGTTATATCCTTTTTCGCATCTATCAACAGAAATAAACATATCTTTTATATTAAGGTTATAATCTTTTAAAAGCTCCATACTTTCTCTTAATGCAGTTCCAGCAGTAATAACGTCCTCAACAATGATAACAGTATCATTTTTTATTGGATTATAACCTATTAACGAACCACCTTCGCCGTGATCTTTTTTTTCTTTTCTGTTGAAAAATATTTCTTTATTGATATTAAAATTATCTGATAAAGCAATTGATACAGCTGAGGCAAGAGGGATACCTTTATATGCAGGGCCAAAAATTGCAGTAAAGTTATCGCTACAAGTATCTTTTATAAGATTAGCATAAAAGTTACCTAATGTAGAAAGTTCTTTACCAGTAGAATAATTGCCAGTATTAATAAAATAAGGAGTGTTTCTGCCACTTTTTGTAACAAAATCACCAAAACGCAACACATTAGCATTAATCATAAAATTAATAAATTCTGATTTATTTATCATAATGTTATACCCTTTTACTTTCCTAAAGTATAATTAATATCATTTTTCATATCAATAGCAGCTTGCCTTGATGCCTTTGCAAAATCATCTTCATTATATTTGCCAGTATATTTTTCATTTTTATAGGCTAAAATAATACTTCTTGAGGCTGAAATTATAGCACCTAAACCGTCATCATTGAAACAATTTTTTATACTTTCACCAGTTCCACCTTGAAAACCATAACCTGGAACGAGAAAATAAGTATTTTTCATAATTTTTCTTAATTCTAAGGCTTCATTAGGATAAGTTGCACCAACTACGGCTCCAATATTGCCGTAAGTTCCATTTGCTCCCAAATTTTCTAAAGATATAGAATTAACGTATTCTGCAACTTTTTCATAAACTTTTTTGCCATCACTTGTAACTAAATCTTGAAATTGACCAGAAGATTTATTTGATGTTTTTACGAGTATAAATATACCTTTATTATATTTTTTGCAGTCATCAATAAAAGGTTCAATACCATCACTTCCTAAGTAAGGCGATACAGTAAGACTATCTGGATTAAAAGCTCTATAATCATCAGTTTTGCCTAAATAAGCAGTAGAGTAGCAAGAAGCAGTGCTACCAATATCGTTTCTTTTACCGTCTGCAATTACTATTAATCCTTTGTTTTTAGCGTATTCTATAGTTTTAGCGTATGCTTCAACACCATATATTCCATACATTTCATAATAAGCAGATTGTGGTTTTACTGCCGGAACAATATCAAATATTTCATCAATTATCATTTTGTTATATATATAAATTGCTTCTGCCATACCGTGCAAAGTTCTGTCAAATTTGCTGTAAGCATCTCTTAATATAAATCTTGGAACGTAATCAATCTTTGGATCAAGCCCAACAACGCTAGGATTATCTTTTTCTTTTATTGCAGTTATTAAATCATCAATAAACATAAAATAGCCTCATATCAATAAATACATGTCATTATACTATATTTATCATACTAAGTCTATTATCTAATGAAAATATATGAAATTTGATGAAAATCTAACAAAAATCATGAAAAATAACTTGTTTTTTTTTTTTTTTTTCTAATATTATCGCTAGTATATGTATAAATATGTATATAATTTGGGAGAAAAAATGAAAAAAGTTAGTTTTTTTGTTATAATTATGTCTTTATTAATGGCTTTTTTGATTGGTTGTAATAAATCATCTAATAATACTTATAAAGTATATGGTGATATTGCAACAAGTATTTCTACTAATGTTAAAGGTAATAAAATTGATTTATATTTAGGGGTTAAAGGCAAAGATAAGTATCAGATAAATGCTACTGTAACTCCATCTAACGCTGATAAATCATTAATTTATAAGGTTACAAGTGGTAATGAAAATATAATTGTTAGCAATACGGGTTTAGTTACTGCAAAAAAAGCTGGTGTTGCATATATTCGTATAGAATCTAAAGGTAATCCAAATGTATATAGTCAATTAACAGTAAATATTTCTGATAGTAATATAATAGGTGGAGGCATTGCCGATATAGGTTCTGATATAATATGGGAAGATTTGCCAAAAAATCCAATTGTAAGTAGCGAAACAGAATTTAATGAAGAGCTTGAAAAACCTCAAACTCCAATTACAAAAGATAACCTTATTGCATTAATTGGACATTATAGAATTGCTTATATGACTGTTGCAGGTCCAAACGGACAACCAGTTATAGTAGATAATGTCGTTGGTAGTGGCGAAAATATGCGTGGAGAATTTGCTGTAAATGTAGAAACTTGTAGTATAGATGATACTCCTTTATGTGTGGCTGGTCTTGCTATCAAAATGCAGTTAAAATCTCAATTTCACCATAGTTTAATAACTCAAGGTATTCCAGAAAGTATAAGATATATTAGAAAAGATATTTACTCTTACTTACAAACTGTAGATATATCAAAAATTGGAGATGAATTTGCAAGGATTGGAGCAGTTATAAATGATGATGGAACAGTTACTTTTACATTAAATAATACACAAGTTCCTATTCCTAAATCATATACAATGACAATTAAACTAATAAAAATTGCTGATGATGCACTTGCATCTTCTAATATTAAGCTTGATAATGAAAAATATTTTTCTGATGGTGGGATTTCTTACATAAATAGTGTAAAAATATTAAATAAAGATATTGTAATAGAAGTAGATAAAACAGAAAAAATTAATTATCAGTTAAGCCCAATAGATGCTACAAATAAAAATGTAACTTTTACTCCAGATGATAGTGAAATTGTTAAGGTAGATGATACTGGTGTAGTTACTGGATTAAAAACAGGTAAAGCAATTATCACAATAGAAACTGAAGATGGCAAAAAAACTGATACAGCAACAGTAAATGTTGTTCCAAAAACAATACCTGTTACAGAGATTTCTGGAACTGCTTTAAATTATGGTGCTAATACTAAAGATTTTAATTTTAGCTTAAATGTAGGTCAGCCTAATCCAGATAAAAGTAGAGTTATTACATACGTTATTAAACCTTCTAATGCTACAAATAGGAATGTAATAATAGAAAATTCAGACCCATCATCTGTTCAAGCTACTATGTATTCAGGTAATAGATTGCAAATTACAGCTATTAAACCTACAACAGAAACAGTAGAAATTGTTGTATCATCAGAAAGCAATAAAGATGTCAAATCTACTATTAAAGTAGATGTAGTTGATAATACTGTTCATGTTAATGATGTCTTTTTTCAAGAAATAGAAAAGCATGTTAAAGTAGGAGATGCTCCTTTTACTTATGTAGCTACAGTTAAGCCAGATAATGCCTATAATAAAAAGGTTACATACTCTTCTAATAATCCTTCTGTTGCAGAAGTTGATGCAAATAGTGGTAAGGTTACAATAGTTGGCAATGGTGAAACTATAATTTCAGCACAAAGTGTTGATAATGGTATAACTGGAACTTATAAATTAGTAGTATCAAAACAGTATGTTGATGTAGAAAGTATTTTTATAGTTCCAAGTTCATTAGAAATATCTGATAAGTCGGTTCCTACAACTTTATCTGTAATTTATTATCCACAAGATGCAATGGATAAATCAGTTACTTTTAAAGCAGATACAGATGAATTTATTACTTTAGATGAAAATACTGGATTGATTACTCCTAAAAAGATTGGTGGCCCTACAACTATTACTGCTACAACACCAAAGGGAATAACTACTACATCAACTATTATTGTATCACAATCAGTAGAAGAAGTATCAAGTGTTACTATCACAAATAAAAACGAAGTTCAGAAAGATATTGAAAAATACCATTCAGTTAATCTAACTTATGCAGTTTTACCAGATAATGCTACAGTAAAAGATGTTGTTTTTGAAGTTAAAGATGATAGCGATGTGTTAGAAGTAACTCAAGATGGATTAGTAAAAGGCAAAAAATCTGGAACTGCTACTGTTATCGTAAAATCAGCAGCTAATAACAATATAAAAGATGAAGTTACTTTTACAGTATGGGAGCAAACAGATATTTCTGGCACGTATAAAATACAAGCATTAAATTTAACGTTAAATGGTCAACAAATTTTATCTAAAAATATATCTACAAGGTATCATGATGATAAAGTTAGCTTTACAATGTCAACATCTATAGAAAATGGTTTGATTGTAAAAGCAAAGTATCAACTTGCTTGGGGTCATTTCGTCAATAATCCAGCATGGGACGTATTTAGATATAATTATTTAAATTATAATGCTAGTCTTACTAAAAGAGAAATGAGCAAAGATAAATATGCAGAAAAAAATATCATTTTAAATGATGATGGAACTATATCTTACGTCTTTCCTTTTGATTTTAATGGTAATGAGCTTAGATATAATCCAAGTTCTAAAAATAAAGTAGAATTTGTTTTAAGTTCTGTTGGTAAAACTGCGTATAATAAAAGTGCAGATAATAATAGATTGTTAGCAGTTACTCCAGTTGATTTTAGAGACCCGTATAGTTTTAATGGAACTTACGAATTGAAAGATTTTGTTAACCATGTTTCAGCAACACTTGGAGTAACAACTGGTAGTATAAGCACAAAATCGTATAATGGCAAATCATACGGTGGTATAGAGCAGTTTCAAGGAGAATTTACAATCAGTATAGGTAGTTCAAGTAACTCTAATAGACCTGTATCTATGAGAACCAAGATTCAATTACAAAGCTCAACATTGCAAAGTGTAGGTTCAAATTATATGGGGCAGTGTGTAAGTTGTGGTCAATTTTCTTATATAGATTTCATTGGTTCAACATTATCTCCAAATGCACAAAATTTTGGTGATACTGGTGCAGAAAATAAGGCTAAAGTATATGTTGAAAATGGTCAATTGAAAGTTCATCAATCTTTTTATAGAAGTGCTTCTATTGGTGGAGCAGATGTAAATGTATATACATTCTTTAATAAAACTTCTGATGTTTGGAAAGATTTATCATCAAATAGAAATAAGTGTTATTTTGCTACTTATAATGGAAGTGCAGCAAACGCAAGATCATTGCCGACAAATCCTTGTATTCCATAAAATATAACTACTACAAATTTATTAAAATAAAACCCTCTCTTTGAGGCGAACCCCATTTATTGGACAAATAGATGGGGTGTTTTTATGTCAAGGAGAATTAAGTATAGTTATGAATTACGCAGAGAGATATTGCGTAAATATTTTGAAGAGCAAAGAAGTCTATCTTCATTATCTTCTGAATA